>NZ_JBEXTX010000032.1:0-70019 GCF_040614175.1 Amycolatopsis sp. NPDC006131 | reverse complement strand
GAGCAGGCTTGTCAAGGCGGGAAAGCGTGCCTTGACAACCCTGGTCGGCGACTAAAGATCGGCTGTGGATCGGGGGCGGGGGAGGTCTGGTTGGGTTGGTCGCTTGCTTCTCGTCGCCGGGTGGCGGTTGGGGTTAGCCGTGGACGACTACGCCTCGGATGTTCTTGCCTGCCACCAGGTCCTCGTAGCCTTGGTTGACGTCTTCGAGGCGGTACCGGTTGGTGACCAGCTCGTCCAGCTTCAGCGTGCCCGCCTGGTAGAGGTCCAGCATCTTCAGGATGTCCCGCTGCGGGTTGCCGCTGCCGAACAGGCTCCCCTTGATCGTCTTCTCCCACAGGGTGAGCACCGCGCCGGAGACGTGGATCGTCGCCTTCGCGGGGTCCGCCAAGCCGGTCACCACGACGACCCCGCCCTTGCCGACGACGTCGAACGCCGCCGACATCACCTCTTCGTCCACCACCCCGACCGTGACCAGCGCCTTGTCCGCGCCCTGCCCCCGGGTCAGCTCGGTGACCACCTCGTGCGCCTCCCCCGCCGTCGCGAAGGCGTGCGTGGCTCCCAGCTTCAGCGCGGTGTCCCGCTTGAACGCCAGCGGGTCGACCACCACGACGTTCTTCGCCCCGGCGTGCGCCGCGCCCTGCACCGAGTTGATGCCGATCCCGCCGATCCCGTAGATGACCACGGTCTCACCTGGCCGCACGTCCCCCGCGTACACGGCCGTGCCCCACCCGGTCGGGACACCGCAGCCGACGAGCACCGCGGTCTCCAGCGGCACGCTTTCGTCCACTTTGACCACCGAGTGCTGCGAGATCGTCGAATACTCGGCGAAAGTGCCGAGCATGCACATCTGCCCGTAGTCGACCCCGCCCTTGTGGAACCGGAAACTGCCGTCCGGGAAGCTGCCTTCCAGGATCGTCGCACCCATGTCGCACAAGCTCTGATGCCCCGTGGCGCAGTAACGGCACGTGCCGCAGTTCGGGATGAACGAGCACACGACGTGGTCACCGGGCTTGACCTTCGTGACCCCCGGCCCGACCTCTTCGATGATCCCGGCGCCCTCGTGCCCGCCCACGATCGGGAACCGCGGCGGCAAATCTCCATCGGACAGGTGCAGGTCGGAGTGGCACAAGCCGGCCGCGACGTAGCGGATCAGGACCTCGCCCTCCCGCGGGCCGTCCAGGTCCAGCTCGGTGATCTCGAACGGGGTCTTGAAATCGGTGAGTACAGCTGCCTTGACCTTCATGCGGATTCTCCTCAGAGCGCGACGTTGACGGCTTTGGTCTGGGTGTAGAGGTCGATGGCCTCGGCGCCGAGCTCGCGGCCCCAGCCGGACTGCTTGTACCCGCCGAACGGGATCGCGGTGTCGAAGCCGTTGTAGCAGTTGACCCACACCGAACCGGCCTTGATCTGCTTCGCCACCCGGTGGGCGCGCGAGATGTCCCGCGTCCAGATCCCCGCCGCCAGGCCGTATTCGGTGTTGTTCGCGGCCGCGGCGAGACCGTCCTCGGCCGAGAACGGGATCGCGGCCACGACCGGGCCGAAGATCTCCTCGCGCACCACGCTCATGTCGTCGCGCACGTCCACCAGCACGGTCGGCTCGACGTAGTAACCGGAGTCGCCGTGACGGCCGCCGCCGGTCAGGGCACGGGCGCCGTCCGCGATGCCCTGCCGCAGGTAGCTGGTGACGCGGTCGAGCTGCTCCTGCGACACGAGCGGGCCCAGCTGCGTCGTCGGGTCCAGGCCCGGGCCGATCTTGACCTGGCTCGCGAACTCCGCGACACCCTGGGTGAACTCGTCGAAGATGGACTCCTCGACGAACAACCGCGTGCCCGCCACACAGCACTGGCCGTGGTTGAACAGCCAGGCGTTGGCCGAACCGGGGATCGCGGCCTCCAGGTCGGCGTCGGCGAACACGAGGTTGGGGCTCTTGCCGCCCAGCTCCAGCGACACCTTCTTCAGGTTGCCCTTGGCCGCGTCCACGATCTTCTTGCCCACCTCGGTGGAACCGGTGAACGCGACCTTGTCGACGTCGTCGTGCGCGGCCAGCGCGGCGCCCGCGTCACCGAACCCGGTGAGGATGTTGACCACGCCGTCCGGGAACCCGGCTTCGCAGAACAGCTCGCCGAGCAGCAACGCCGTCAGCGGAGTCTGCTCGGCAGGCTTCAGGATGACGGTGTTGCCGGCCGCGAGCGCGGGCGCCAGCTTGAACGCGGCCATCACCAGCGGGAAGTTCCACGGGATGATCTGCGCGCACACGCCGACCGGTTCCCGCAGCGTGTAGGCGTGCCACTGGCTGCCCGGGATCCACGGCACGGACGGGGTGATCGTGCGGCCCTCGATCTTGGTCGCCCACCCGGCGTAGTAGTGGAAGATGTCGGCCGCCCAGGCGACGTCGACGCCCTGCGCGACCGCCACGGACTTGCCGTTGTCCAGCGCCTCCAGCTGCGCGAACTGCTCGGCGCGCTCCAGCAGCAGGTCGCCGATCCGCCAGATCAGGCGCTGCCGCTCCGACGGCGTGGTGCGGGACCACGGACTGTCCTCGAACGCGCGCCGCGCCGCGGCCACCGCGCGGTCGACGTCCTCGGCGGCGCCGTGCGCCACCTCGGTGATCTTCTCCCCCGTGGCGGGGTCGAAGGTGGGGAACGTCCGGCCCGACGCCGCGTTCACCCACTGCCCGCCGATCAGCAGCTGCTTGGTCCCGGACACGAACTCCCGAACCGCCGGCCGCACCGCCTGCTCCGCTACCGCAGTCACACCAACCTCCTCGTCGTGGACGTGGCGGTAATGGTGACCTGCGCAACAGCGGGCTAACCGTGTCAAGTTGACACAGTGACCTCACACCGCGCGGGGCTGCGTCGTCGGACCGGCATGGACATCGCGTTGTGGATCATCGCGGCCGCGCTGGCGGCCGTCTTCCTGGCCAGTGGGGCCGTGAAACTGGCGCAACCGGCCGAAAAACTGGCCGCCACCGGGCTCAGCGTAAGCCTCGGCAAGACCATCGGTGTGCTGGAGGTGCTCGCCGCGGCGGGGCTGATCCTGCCCGCCGCGCTGGACATCGCGCCGGTGCTGTCGCCGCTCGCGGCCACCGGGCTGGTGCTGCTGATGGCCGGGGCGGTCGTGCAGCACGTCCGCCGCCGCGAGATGAAAGTCGTGGCGGTGCCCGTGGTGCTGCTCGTGCTGGCCGCCGTCGTGGCCTGGGGGTGGTTCGCGTGACCGCGTTCGAGGATGCTCGCGTCCCCGCTCACGGCGGGCGGCCGCTGGCGCATCCCGCCCGCGACGAGACACCCCTGCCGGGCAAGGTCAGCTCAGCCCGAGGCTCCGCACCCGCCGGTGCAGCGTCGAGCGGCTGATGCCGAGCAGCTTCGCGGCGTGGGCCTTGTTGCCGCCGCAGTCCCGCAGCGCGGCGGCGATCGCGTCGTGTTCGAGCTGCTCGATCGGCGTGAGGTGGCGTGCCCGGGGACTGCCCTGGTAGGCCTCCGGCAGGTCACGCGGCAGCACGTCACCACACGCACGGCCGGCCGCGACGTGCCGCAGCAGCGCCTTCAGCTCGCGCAAGTTGCCCGGCCACGGCTGCGCGGCGAGGACCTCCAGCGTGCGGGGCACGAACCGGAGGGTCGAGCCGAGGTCGGCCAGCATCGCCGCGACCAGTGCGGGCAGTTCGTCCCGCCGGGAGCGGAGTGGGGGCAGCTCCCGGCGGGCGATGCAGCGGCTGGCGAGGTCGGCGGCGGGGCCGGTCAGCTCAGACGGCGGCGGGCCGGTGAACGCGAACCAGCCGCGGTCCATGGCGGCCCCGACCCGGGCGGCCGCGTCGGCGGGCAGCAGGGCGATGTTCTCGATCACCAGCAGCCCGGTGTGCGACGCGACGAGCTGGTCCAGAGTGGGGGCCCAGTGCTGGGCGTCCACCGCGTCGAGCACGGCCAGCGCGGACTCCCCCGCCAGCTCGCGGGCCACCGTCGAACGGCCGGTGCCGGGCTCGCCGCTGATGAGGACGTGCGTGCGTTGTTCCCGGTAGGTGGTGAAGTCCCGCTGCACCGGCCGCGGGGTGGCGCGCCGCGGGATCGCCTGCACCGCGGGCGGTTCCAGCTCGAACAGCACGCCGGACGCGCCGGTGATGCGCTCGAAGGACACGTCCGCGACGCGACCGGAGGACAGCCGGACGCTGCGGGCCTGCCGGACGCCGAACGGGGCGTCCATGGCGAGCCCGCGGAGGATCGCGTGGTCGGGGGCGTCGAGCAGGTCGGTGGCGGCGGCGTTGGCGAGGACGACGTCGTCGCCCAGCACCAGGACCGGGCGCAGGCGGTTGAGGGCGGCTGCCTGGTAGGCGGCGAGCATGCGCTGCTCGGCCGCGCGGGAGCCCTCCAGCAGGCGCTGCTCGATGTCGGCGACCGCGCGGCGCAGGAACGGGCCGAGCAGCGGGTTGGCGTGGTCGGCCGGGCAGGTGATGTCGAGGACGCCCTCCAGGCGGCGGGTCACCGGGTGCGTGATCGGGTGGCCGTAGCAGGCGAAGGCCTTGAAGCTGTCGATGAAGTGCTCGTGCCCGTGCACGGCGAGGCCCTGGCGCAGCTCGAAGACGGTGGCGATCGAGTTGGTGCCGGTGTTCTCCTCGGTGAAGCGCCTGCCGGGGACGACGCCGAGCCGGTCGAGGGTCGATTCCAGCCGGCGCTCGCCGAACCGCCGGTCGACGATCCAGGCGTCGCGGTCGGCGAGGATGAGGCTGAAGGCGGTGTCGGCGAGCTCGCGGGTGGCCTGGTCGAGGACGGGTTCGGCGGCGAGAACGAGCCTGCTGCGGCGGTCGATGTCCGCGACGGTGAGCCGGTCGACCGCGGCGTCCGGCCGGAGCCCGGACAGCTCCGCCCGCCGCCACGACTTGGCGATCTCGGGCCGCAACGCTGCGCTGTCCATCCTCGCCTCCCTTGGCGCCGATGCCCGAGCCACGTTAGCAACGGTTAACGCCACGGGTCGAGCGCTTGCCCCCGTCCGGGGGTGCCGCTCCCGCGCCGAGTGTGGAACTCCCCGCGCTGGGATGGGGGACCCGCGCGTCGGAGCGTGGACTCGCCGCTCAGCCGGGGGTGTCCAGCCGACGGAGCGAGAGCCCCGCGCCCGCGCACCCTCCGAGGGCACCTCACCCGGGAAGCGAAACCGGATGCCGCTCCCCCACGGAACGCGAAATTCACCGCGCCGGAGCGGGGACCCGCGCGCCGGAGCGTGGACTCGCCGCTCAGCCGGGGGTGCCCAGCCGACGGAGCGAGAGCCCCGCGCCCGCGCACCCTGCGAGGGCACCTCACCCCGGAAGCAAAACCGGGGATGCCGCTCCCCCACGGAACGTGAAATTCACCGCGCCGGAGCGGGGACCCGCGCGCGGGAGCGTGGGGCTTGCCGCTCAGGCGTCGGGGGTGTGTCCGGCCGACAGGGCGTGAGCCCGCGCCCACGCACCCTGCGAGGGCACCTCACCCCGGAAGCAAAACCGGGGATGCCGCTCCCCCGCCGAGTGTGGAACTCGCCGCGCCGAACGTGGAACTCGCGCGCCGGAGGGGAACTCGCCGCTCAGGCGCCAGGGGTGTCCAGCGCCCGCGCGAGTACCTGCGCCAGGTGCAGCGCCTGCCGTCCGGTGAGGTCGTCGATCTGGGTGCGGCAGCTGAAGCCGTCCGCGAGGACCATCGTGTCCGGGGGTGCGGCCTCCACCTCAGGAACCAGCACCCGGTTCGCCGCGGCGACCGACACCTCGTAGTGCCCCTTCTCGACCCCGAAGTTGCCCGCCAGCCCGCAACACCCCGAGTCCAGCGTCCGGTTCCGCACACCCACCCGGCGGAGCAACCGCTCGTCCGCCGCGTTGCCCATCACCGCGTGCTGGTGGCAGTGCTGCTGCGTAATGGCCGTCGCCTCGACCTCGGGGAACGACACGTCCGGCGCGTACTTCTCCAGGAACTCCGCCAGCGTGAACGCCTGCGACGGCAACCCGTGCAGCTCGGAGTCGTCCAGCAGCTCCCGCGAGTCGTGCCGGAACACCGCCAGGCAGCTCGGCTCCAGGCCCACGATCGGCGTCCCCGCCTCCAGTTCCGGCCGCAGCACCCGCAACGTCCGCCGCAGCACGCGGCGCGCCACCCCGAGCTGCCCGGTCGAAATCCAGGTCAGCCCGCAGCACACCGACGACGACGGCAGCACCACGTCGAACCCGGCGTGCTCCAGCACCCGCACCGCGTCGTGCCCGACCTCGGGCGACAGGAAGTTGGTGAACGTGTCCGGCCACAACACCACCCGCGGCCGCCCCCGCTCCTGTCCCCGGAACCCGCGCCGGAACGTCCGCGGCGCGAACCGCGGCAGCGACCGCTCCGGGGTGATCCCGCCGGCCTTCTTCACCAGCCCGGACAACCGACCGCCCAGCACGCGGTTCGCCAGCCGCGGCGCACCCGACGCCAGCCGCGCCAGCACCGGCAGGAACCCGAGCGTGTAGTGGCTCGCCGGGCGCAGCCGCCCCGCGTAGTGCTGGTGCAGGAACTCCGCCTTGTACGACGCCATGTCCACGTTGACCGGGCAGTCGGACAGACAACCCTTGCACGCCAGGCACAGGTCCAGCGCCTCCAGCACCTCGCCGGAGCGCCAGCCGTCGGTGACCGTCTCGCCGCGCATCATCTCGAACAGCAGCCGCGACCGCCCGCGCGTCGAGTGCTCCTCGCGCCCGGTGACCATGTAGCTCGGGCACATCACGCCGGACGACTTGTCGACACACGCCCCGACGCCGACGCACCGGCGGGTCGCGGTCGCCAGGCTGCCGCCGTCGTGCGGGTACTTCAACGTCACCGGCAGCGACCGCACCGGCCCGTCGAACCGCAGGTCCGCGTCCAGCTTCCGGGGCCGCACCAGGTTGCCCGGGTTGAGCAGGTCCGCCGGGTCCCAAATCGCCTTGAACCGCTCGAACAGCGCCAGGATCTCCGGCGGGTACATCCGCGACAACAGCTCCGCCCGCGCCTGCCCGTCGCCGTGCTCGCCGGACAGCGACCCGCCGTGCCGCACCACCAGGTCCGCCGCATCCTCCATGAACGCCCGGAACTGCCGGCGGCCCTCCTCGCTGGTCAGGCCGAAGTTGATGCGCACGTGCACGCACCCCTCGCCGAAGTGTCCATATGGGACACCCTTCAGCCCGTACTTCCCCAGCAGAGCCCGGAAATCCCGTAGATAGGCCCCGAGATGAGCGGGCGGCACCGCGGAGTCCTCCCAGCCCGGCCAGGCCTCGGAACCGTCCGCCATGCGGGTCACGATCCCGGCCGCGGCCTCCCGCACCGACCAGAGGACCCGCTGGTCCGCCGGCCGCGTCTCCACCACGGTCGCGGCGCCGGTGTCCCGCTCCAGGGCAGCCGCGACTTCGGCAGCCCGCGCCGCCGCCTCCGCCGGGTCCGCTCCCCCGACCTCGACGAACAGCCAGCCGCGCCCCGCCGGCAGCAGGTCGACGGCCGGGTGCGACCGCCGCATCAACAGCGAGTCGATGAGGTCGCGGCCCATGCCCTCGACGGTCAACGGCTTCAGCGGCAGCACCGACGGCACGGCGTCGGCAGCCGCGATGTCGTCGGCATAGCCCGCGACGACCAGCGCGCGGGCCGCGGGCGCGGGCACCAGCCGCACGGTGATCTCGGTCAGCAGCACGCACGTGCCCTCGGTGCCGACCATGGCGCGGACCAGGTTCGTCCCGTTCTCCGGCAACAGCTGGTCCAGCGCGTACCCCGACACGCGCCGTGGGATCGACGGGAACGACGTGCGCAGCAGCGCCAGGTTGTCCAGCGCGAGCTGCTTCGACTCGGCGACCCGCGGATCGTCCGGCAGCGACTCCCCGATCGCCAGCCGCGTCCCGTCCGCGGTCAGCACGTCCAGCGCGACCACGTTGTCCGCGGTCCGCCCCCACGCCACCGAGTGCGAGCCGCACGCGTCGTTGCCCACCATGCCGCCGATCGTGCAGCGGCTGTGGGTCGACGGGTCCGGCCCGAACGTCAGCCCGTGCGGGGCGGCGGCCGCGCGCAACGCGTCCAGCACCACGCCGGGCTGCACGCGCGCGGTCCGCGCCCCCGGATCGATGTCCAGCACCCGGTTCAGGTGCCTGCTGTAGTCGATCACGACACCCTCGCCGAGCGCCTGCCCGCCGATGCTCGTTCCTGCGCCACGGGCGGTGATGGGGATTCGGAACTCCCGGCACAGCCGGACCGTCGTCTCCAGATCCTCCACAGTGGACGGGAACACGACGGCCAGCGGCACGTGCCGGTAGTTCGACGCGTCCATGCTGTAGGTCGCGCGCGCCGTCGTGCCGGACTCGACCTCACCGGTGAGCGCGCGGCCCAGCTCCGCGAGGAACCGGGCCACGCGCTCGTCCGCGACCACCGTCATGAACCCGATTCTCCCGGCACCGGATCGCCTGCCCGCAGGGGCGCCGCGGCGAAGCGCCCCTCGTGGGCGAGCACCGGACGGCGGTCGCCCGCCAGCTCCGGGTACTTCTGCTCCAGCTTCTCCCGCCGGGTCATCTGCTGGTGCCAGTGCCGCACCGTCTCCCGGTCGCCGTTGCCGGTGCCGCGCCAGCTCTTCGGCGCGTCGTCCCGGCTGGGCCCGGCCGAGGCGACGCCGCCGAGCCGCACCGCGGGCGGCAGGCGGCGTGGCGACGAACCGCACGCACAGCTCGGCGCGGGGCTGGCGGACGAGGGCACGAGCGCCTCGAACCGGTTCCCGCACTCGCACGCGTAGTCGTAGATGGGCATCCGATCACCAGTTCTCGATCGACTGGGCGAAGATCGCCTCCAGGTCCTCACCGCGGACCGGCCGCGGCGAGATGGTCAGCAGCCGCTCCTGCTTGAGGGTGCCCTCGACCAGGTCGCCGATGTCGCTCTCGTCGTAGCCGACGCCGCCGATCCCGTTCGGCGTGCCGATGTCGCGCATCAGCGAGGACAGCACGAACGGCAGCTGGTCGACCGCGTCGTGCTGCTTCGGCGCGTGCGGGTCGAGGATCCGCGCGGCCCGCAGGTGCTTCTCGGGGTTCGTCGGGAAGGTGAACCGGAACGCCGCGGGCGCGGTCAGCGACACCGACTCGCCGTGCGGGACCATCGCCTCGTCCTGGGGGTAGTTCTTCGGCCGGTACTCCTTGACGCGCCCGGCGATCGGGTACGCGCAGGCGTGCGGGATGTGCACGCCCGCGTTGCCGAACCCCATGCCGGCGAACGTCGCCGCCAGCATCATGTCCGTCCGCGCCGCGAAGTCGCCGCCGTTCAGCACGGCCTTGCGGAACGAGCGGGCCAGCAGGGTCAGCGCCTGCTCGGTCCAGGCGTCCGAGATCGGGTTCGACCCGCAGTAGGCGACCCGGGTTTCCGCGCGGTGCCGCGGGAAGGAGTCGAACGGCTTGGCCGTGTAGGACTCCAGCGCGTGGCACAGCACGTCCATCCCGCTGGCCGCGGTCACCTCGGGCGGCATGCTCAGCGTCAGCAGCGGATCGACCACCGCCATCGACGGCCGCAGCCGCGGGTGGCTGATGCCGGACTTCACCTTGAGGTCGAGGAAGTCCATGATGCACACCGGCGTCGTCTCCGACCCGGTGCCCGCGGTGGTCGGCACCGCGACCAGCGGCTTGAGCGGCCCGGCCGGCGCCTTGCCCTGACCGATCGGCTTGTTGACGTAGTCGTAGAGGTCGGCCGGGTAGGTGGTCATCAGGTTGATGGCCTTGGCGGTGTCGATCGACGAGCCGCCGCCGACGGCGATGAACCCGTCCCACTCGGACTGCTTCGCGAAGTCCACCGCGGCCTGGATGCTGACGTCGGTCGGTTCGACGTGCACCTGGTCGTAGACCTCGACGGTCAGCCCGCCCGCCTTGGCGGCGTCGGCGACGCGCTGCGGCACGCCGGTGGCGGCGACGCCCGGGTCGGTGACGATGAGGACCCGTTCCGCGCCCATCTGCGCGAGGTCCCAGCCGATCTCGTCGACGGCGCCGGCGCCGAACTTCAGCGGCGTCGCGCCCCAGGTGAAGACGGTCTCGTTGAGGTATTCGGTCATGCCCGTGCCTTTCAGCCGAAGTACCCGTCGGGGGCGAACGGGAGCTTGGCGGCCTGCTCCGGGTCGTGCCCGAAGATCACCTCGGCGTTGGTCTCCTCGGCGATGCGGCGCAGCTTCTCCACCGACTCCAGCCAGCGCACGCTGTCCCAGACGATCGCGGCGCCGACGGCCGGCGGGCCCCAGCTCTCGCCGAGGTAGACCGCGTCGGAGGTGAAGATCTTGGTGCCCGCCTCCGGCAGGTCCACCCGCAGTGACATCGTCCCCCAGGTGTGGCCCGGTGTCTCGATGACGCTGACGCCCGGCGCGATTTCGGCGTCACCGGAGACGAGTTCGTAGTCGATGCCCTCGTAGTCGGCCTTGAGGTGCGCGCCCTTGAACGGCCCGTCGATGCCGAGCGCGCCCTCGTGCTCGTTGGCGTTGACGATGATGCGCGTCTTGCCGCCTGCGAACAGCTTCGCGTTCGCGGCGTGGTCGAAGTGCAGGTGGGACAGCACGAGCACGTCGATGTCGTCCGGGGTCAGCTCCAGCGCGGCCAGCGAGTCCTGCAGGTAGCTGGTGCCCTCCTGGACGGGGAAGAACTCCTGCAGCCCGGTGGGCGCCCAGCGGGTCTCCCAGTCCTGCGGAACGCCGGTGTCCCACAGGATTCGCCCGTCCGGGTGCTCGATGAGCACCGCGTGGGTCGGGCACGTCGTCCACACCGCTTCCTTGCGGGTGTTCGAGCGGTCGGTGATGGTCGCACCCGGCTTGAGCAGCAGCCAGGTCTGGTCGCATTCCATGGTTCCGGTCTTGAGCAGGTGAACCTTGCTCGGTGCCGTCATCTGCGCCTCCTTGCGCGTCAGGACAGAGCCGAGCACAGAGTGGCATGTAGCATGCTACTCGTCAACGACGTGGGTAGCCGGTCCACTCCAACGAGACCGGCGGGACCGGGTCGCCACTGGCCGCGGCTTCCTGGCCGATCAGCAGCCGGGCGGTGTTGAGCAGGTGCGCGCGCATGGACTCGGCGGCTTCGTCGGCCTTGCCCGCTTCGATGAGCGCGAAGATCTCCTCGTGCTCGGCGAGGATGTCGGACAGGCTGCGCGAGGTGTCGACGGTCGAGGCGCCGCGCAGCAGGACCATGTCGCGCAACGAGTCGATGTAGCGGGCGAGCCGCACGTTGCCGGACGCCTCGTTGATGATCTCGTGGAAGCGCCGGTCGGCGGCCATGAACGTGGCCTCGTCGCGTTTCTCGGCGGCGGCGCGCATCGCCTTGAGCTGGGCGCCCAGCTCCTTGACCCACGCGGCGGTCCGCTGCGTGACGGCGCGGTGGGTGGCCGGGACCTCCAGCAGCAGCCGGATCGCGAAGACCTCCTCCAGGTCGTGCAGGGATGTCTGGAGGATCCGCACGCCGCGGTTGCGCTCGAACCGCACCATGCCGCGCTCGGCCAGCTGGATCAGCGCCTCCCGCACCGGCGTCCGGGACACGCCGAGCCGCTCCGCGAGGTCGTGCACCGAGTACAGGCTGCCCGCGACGAGCTCGCCGTTGACGATGGCGCTCTTGAGCTCGTCGAGGATCTTCCCGGCGAGGTTGGCGTCGTTCCCGATCTGCCGCATCCGCGCATTTTCCCACGGCGGCGCGGTCCCGGCGGTGCCGCTGGCAGGATGTCGGCGTGGTGAACGACGCTCGGCGGCCGGGCCGCCCCAGGACGGGGGTGCGGGAGGCGGTGCTGGCCGCGGCCGAGGAGATCCTCGCCGAAGCCGGTGTCGCCCGCCTGTCGACGAAGGAGGTCGCGCGGCGCGCCGGCGTGGCCGAGTCGAGCATCTTCTACCACTTCCGAGACCGGCTCGGGCTGCTGCGCGCCGTGGTCCACCTGCACCTCCCGCGCTACAAGGAAGTGGCCGAGGAGCTCGGGCGGCGGGCCGGGCACGGCACCGTGCGGGACAACCTCGTCGAACTGCTCGGCAGCCTGGAGGCCTACTACACGCGCATCACGCCGGTCCTGGCCGCCGTCCAGGCCGACAGCGAACTCCGTGAGCTGTTCACCCAGCGCAGCGCGGAAGCGGACATCGGCCCGCAGCGGGGGCTCGCGCCCATCGCGGCCTACCTCGGCCGGGAACGGGACCTCGGCCGGGTACGCGCCGGCCTCGACTTGGACGCGGCCGCCCTGGTCATCCTCGGCGTCGCCCACCAGCGGGCCGTGCTCCGCTCGCTGGGCACTCCCGCCGTCGCGGGCGCCGCGCAGGTGGTGGACACCCTCCTGCCCGGCCTGCTCCCGGACTGAACCCGCGCGTCCACTGGACCACCCGCGGCCGAGCACGCTACATTTACTGAGTCACGACTCAGTAATAGGAGGCCTCGTGGTCCGGTTCGTCACCGCCTTCGCGTTGCTGGCCACCGGCCTGCTGGCCGGGGCCTTCGGCTACGGCGCCGTCAACCTGGTGTCCGCGTTCGGCGCGGTGCCGCTCGACGTGCGCCTGACCTTCCACACCGCGCTGATGCACATGAACGGCGTGGTCATGCAGACGACGATGGCCTTGGCGGTCCTGAGCTCGCTCGCGCTGGCCGTGTTGAGCCGCGGCACGGCGCGGTACCTGGCGGGCACGGCCGGTGCGCTGGCGCTGGCTTCGTTCCTGATCACGCGGTTCGGCAACGTGCCGATCAACGGGCGGATCAAGGTGTGGGCGGTGTCCGGAGCGCCGGCCGACCACGCGGCGGTCCTGCAGCGGTGGGAGGCGTTCAACGTCGCGCGCACGCTGACCGCGCTCGTCGCGTTCGCCCTGATCATCGCGGTCGGAGTGCTGGTGGCCCGGACCCGGCAGGCAGAGCGCGTGGTTGCCGTTCCGGCCTGATCGCCGGTTTCGCGGCTGTCCCGCCGGGTACGCCCCACGTCATGGACGCGGAGATCACCTTGCGTGTCGACGGCGCCACCCACCGGCTGACGCTCGACAGCCGCACCACCCTCCTGGACGCCCTGCGCGAACGCCTCGGCGTCACCAGCCCGAAGAAGGGCTGCGACCACGGCCAGTGCGGGGCCTGCACGGTCCTGGTCGGCGGCCGCCGGATCCTGTCCTGCCTGTCGCTGGCCGTCGCGCAGAACGGGGCCGAGGTCACCACCGCCGCGGGGCTCGCGCCGGACGGTGAGCTGCACCCGGTGCAGCGCGCGTTCCTGGAGCACGACGGGTTCCAGTGCGGCTACTGCACGCCGGGCCAGATCTGCTCCGCGGTCGGCGCGCTGGACGAGGTCAAGCAGGGCTGGCCGAGCCACGCGACCCCGGCGGTGAGCGACCGCCCCGCGCTGACCCGCGCCGAGATCGCTGAGCGGATGAGCGGCAACCTGTGCCGGTGCGCCGCCTACGACGGCATCGTCAGCGCGATCGAGGAGGCCGCCGGATGAAGCCGTTCACCTACGACTCCCCCGCCGACGCGGACATCGCCGTCCGCACCGTCGCCGCCGACCCGTCCGCGGTGTTCCTGGCCGGCGGCACGAACCTGGTCGACCACCTCAAACTCGGGGTCGCCCGCCCCGGCCGTCTCGTCGACGTCACGAATTTGACCTCCGCCGAGATCACCGAGCGCGACGGCCTCCTGTCGATCGGCGCCGGGGTGCGCAACAGCGACCTGGCCGCCGATCCGCGGATCCGGTCGCGCTACCCGGTGCTCGCCGAATCGCTGCTCGCCGGCGCGTCCGGGCAGCTGCGCAACATGGCCACCACCGGCGGGAACCCGTTGCAGCGCACGCGGTGCGTGTACTTCCAGGACGTCACGACCCCGTGCAACAAGCGCGAGCCCGGCTCCGGCTGCTCCGCGATCGGCGGCTACACCCGCTACCACGCGATCCTCGGCGCGTCCGAGCACTGCGTGGCGACGCACCCGTCCGACCTGGCGGTCGCGCTGGCCGCGCTGGACGCCGAGGTGTGCGTGCTCGGACCGGACGGCGAGCGCACGATCCCGTTCACCGAACTGCACCGCCTGCCCGGCGACACCCCGGAGCGGGACACCGTGCTGGCGCACGGCGACCTGATCACCTCGATCGACCTGCCGGCGCCGCCCGCCGGGAAGCAGCGCTACCGGAAGGTCCGCGACCGGGCCTCCTACGCGTTCGCGCTGGTGTCGGTGGCGGCGGTGCTGGCCGTCGAGGACGGCACGGTCGTCGACGCGCGCATCGCGTTCGGCGGGGTCGCGCACAAACCGTGGCGCGCCTGGCAGGCCGAGGACGTGCTGCGCGGCGCGCCGGCCACCGACGCGACGTTCCGCGCCGCGGCCGAGGAGGAGCTGGCGCAGGCGCAGCCGTTGCCCGGCAACGAGTTCAAGGTCCCGCTGCTGACCCGGACCCTGGTCTCCGTGCTCCGGGAGCTGTCATGACCGCGATCGGCGAACCGCTGGTGCGGCGGGACGGCGCACGCAAGGTCACCGGCACCGCCACCTACGCCTACGAGACGCAGGCCGGCACGCCGGTGTTCTGCCACCCCGTGCAGGCCACCGTGGCGCGGGGCCGGATCGCCGCGATCCACACCGCCGAGGCCGAGGTGCTCGACGGCGTGCTGGACGTGATCACCTACCGCAGCGCCGAGCGGCTGGCGTCCACAGAGGACGCCGAACTGGCCGTGCTGCAGGACCGCGAGGTCGCCTTCCGCGGACAGGTGATCGGGCTGGTGATCGCGGAGACTTCCGAGGCCGCGCGGCACGGCGCGGAGCTGGTGTTCGCGACCTACGACGAGCGCGAGCACGACACCGAGCTTGCCGCGGACCGCGACGACCTGTACAAACCGGAGAAGGTCAACCCGGCGTTCCCCACGGACACCGCGACCGGCGACGTCGACGCGGCGATGGCGTCCGCCGACGTGACGGTCGAGCGGACCTATCGCACCGCGATGTACCACAACAACCCGCTGGAGCCGCACGCGACGACGGCGTTGTGGGACAACGACTTGCTGACGCTGTGGGACTCGACGCAGGGCGTGCACCCGTCGCGCAAGGCCATCGCGAAGGTGTTCGGCCTGCCCGAGGAACGGGTGCGGGTGGTGTGCCCGTACGTCGGCGGCGGGTTCGGGTCGAAGGGCCTGCCGCACGCGAACGTGGTGCTGGCCGCGATGGCTGCGCGCGCCCACCCGGGACGGCCGGTGAAGCTCGCGCTGACGCGGCAGCAGATGTTCTCGCTCGCCGGGTACCGGACGCCGACGATCCAGCGGATGCGGCTCGGCGCGACGCGCGACGGCAGGCTGACCGCGATCGGGCTCGACGTGGTCGAGCAGACCTCGCGCATCAAGGAGTTCGCGGAGCAGACGGCGTTGCCGTCCCGCATGATGTACGCCGCGCCGAACCGGCGCACCACGCACCGGCTGGCCGCGCTGGACGTGCCGGTGCCGTCGTGGATGCGCGCGCCCGGCGAGTGCCCCGGCATGTTCGGGCCCGAGGTGGCGATGGACGAGCTGGCGCACGAGCTGGGCATCGACCCGGTCGAGCTGCGGATCCGCAACGAGCCGGAGGTGGACCCGGAGTCGGGCAACCCGTTCTCCAGCAGGCACCTGGTGGAGTGCCTGCGCGAGGGCGCCCGGCGGTTCGGCTGGGACTCGCGCGACCCGCGGCCCGGCGTGCGGCTGGAGGACGGCTGGCTGGTCGGCACCGGAGTGGCGTCGTCGGTGTACCCGTCGTCGACGCGGCCGGGGTCGACCGCGGTGGTGCGGTTCGAGGGCGGCCGGTACGTCGTGGAGATCGGCGCGGCGGACTTGGGGACCGGAGCGTGGACGGTGCTGCCGCAGATCGCCGCGGAGGCGCTGGAGGTGCCGGCCGAGGAGATCGACATGCGGCTCGGCGACACCGCGTACCCGAAGGCGGCGGTGGCCGGCGGTTCGGCGGGCACGGCGACCTGGGGTTCGGCGGTGTTCGAGGCCGCGCGCACGTTCCGCGACAAGTACGGCCGCGACCCGGCCGACGGCGCCGAGGCCGACGCGACGACCGGGGACAACCCGGCGCGCAAGGAGTACGCGATGTACGCGTTCGGCGCGCAGTTCGCCGAGGCGCGGGTGCACGCGGACACCGGGGAGATCCGGGTGCCACGTCTGCTCGGGGTGTTCGCCGCCGGGCGGATCGTTAACCCGCGGACCGCGCGGTCGCAGTTCCTCGGCGGCATGACGATGGGGCTGTCGATGGCGCTGCACGAGGAGAGCGTGTGGGACCCGCGGTTCGGGCAGGTGGTCAACCACGACCTGGCCGAGTACCACATCACGGTGAACGCCGACGTCGACGACATCCAGGCGCACTGGCTCGACGAGCACGACCCGCACGTGAACCCGCTCGGGGTCAAGGGGATCGGTGAGATCGGGATCGTGGGCACGGCCGCGGCGGTGGCGAACGCGGTGTTCCACGCGACCGGGGCGCGGATCCGGGACCTGCCGATCACGCTCGACAAGGTGCTGCCCGCGTTGCCGTGAATTGTCGGTGGGTCTCGTTATGGTCGGCGCGTGGAGAATTTTCGGATCGCTGTCGACGACCGTGGACTGGCGGACCTGAGGGACCGCCTGGAGCGCACGCGCTGGCCGGACGCCGAGACGGTGGACGACTGGTCGCAGGGGGTGCCGCTGGAGTACCTGCGGTCGCTGTGCGCGTACTGGGCGGACGGGTACGACTGGCGCGCGTTCGAGAAGCGGGTCAACGCGCTGCCGCAGTACCGGACGACGATCGACGGGGTTGGCATCCACTTCGCGCACGTGCGCTCGCCGCACCCCGGCGCGTTGCCGCTGGTGCTGACCAACGGGTGGCCGGGGTCGATCGTGGAGTACCTGGACGTGATCGGGCCGCTGACCGACCCGGTCGCCCACGGCGGGTCGGCCGCGGACGCGTTTGACGTGGTGCTGCCGACGCTGCCCGGCTACGGCTTCAGCGACAAGCCCGCGTCGCCGGGCTGGGGTGTGCAGCGGATCGCGGACGCGTGGGCCTCGCTGATGGCCTCGCTGGGGTATTCGAGGTACGGGGCGCACGGCAGCGACTGGGGCAACAGCATCACCACCGCGATGGGGCAGCAGCACCCGGACGTGCTGGCCGGGATCCACGTGCAGCCGCCGATCGCCGCGCCCGACCCGGCGACGTTCTCCGACCTGTCGCCCCGGGAACAGGAGGCGCTGGACGCGCTGGCCGAGGCGGAGTCGCGGGAGTCGGGCTACTCGGCGGAGCAGTCGACGAAGCCGCAGACCGTCGGGTACGGGTTGGTGGACTCGCCGGTGGCGTTGTGCGCGTGGATCGTGGAGAAGTACCACTCGTGGGTGGACACCGGAAGCGTCCTGACGCGCGACCAGCTGCTCGACAACGTGAGCGTGTACTGGTTCACCCGCAGCGGCGCGTCCTCGGCGCGGTTGTACTGGGAGAGCTTCAAGCAGGTGTCCGAGTGGTTCAGCAAGTCCACTTCGGACACGGTCCCGGTGCCGACGGGGTGCTCGGTGTTCCCGCGCGAGGTGCCGCGCCCGTCGCGCCGCTGGGCGGCCCGCCGGTACACCGACATCCGCTACTGGAACGAACCCGAGCGCGGCGGCCACTTCGCGGCACTCGAAGAGCCGGAGGTGTGGGTGGAGGAGATCCGCAACTTCTTCCGCCTGGTGCGCTGATCGGCAGACCGCCACCAGCTTCCAAGCGGCGCGGCGATGCGCTGACCAGCCGCGTGTCGCTTGGCGGTGTGCCCTCAGCCCGGGAGGCCTGCACCCCCGCTGGCCACGTTCACGGCGGCCTCGCCCCCGGCTAATGGCACCCGCTCCCGCCGGCGCGCGCCGCTGCGCCGACAGCCAACCGGCGCGCGCCGCTGCGCCGACAGCCAACGGCAAACCCCACCGACGCGCACCCGGACCAACCCACCGCGGCACCACGCAGCCGCCCCCACCGGCGCACCCGGCCCAACCCAGCACGGCACCACCGGCAAGCGCCCCCACCGGCGCACCCGGCCCAACCCAGCACGGCACCACCGGCAACCGCCCCCGGCAAACCAGCAGCCGCTCCCGCCGGCGCGCGCCGCCCAGCCACCGGCAAACCCCCACCAGCGCGCACCCGGCCCAACCCACCGGCACCACCCGGCAACCGCCCCCAACGGCCCTACCTACCGCGGCACCACCCCACAACCGCCCCCGCCCGAGCGAAGCACCACACCCACCAGCCGCCCGCGAGCCCCACCCTCCCGGCACGGCGAAGGCCGCCACTCGGGCGAGTCCACGGCAGCACCGCCCCCGGCAACCAGCAACCGCGCCCGCCGGGCGCCGCGCCGCGCTGACAGCCACCGGCAAACCCCACTGACGCGCACCCGGCCCTACCCACCGCGGCACCACCCGGCAACCGCTCCTACCGGCGCACCCGGCCCAACCCACCCCGGCAACCGCCCCCACCGGAGTCGAGCGCCACGCCCACCGCCGCCCGCGAGCCACCCTCCCGGCACGGCAAAGGTCGCCACTCGGCCGAGTCCACGGCAGCGCCACCCCCGGCAACCAGCAACCGCGCCCGCCGGCGCGCGCCGCCCAGCCACCGGCAAACCCCACCGGGCGCACACCCAGCCCTCGAGCCACGACAGAGTCACCCGTTGGCGGCGTCGTCGCGTCGAGGGTTGGTCGCTGCTGGTGCGTGGGCGCGTCGGCGACGGGCGTGAACTCCGGGCGAGCCTGGACGAGCGGTCGGGGCGTCCCCGCGCTGAGGCGCCGAGAACGCCCCCGGCGAGACTGCGAGGGCGTACTCCGGCGAGTCGTTATCGCTGCAGGTGCGCGGGCACCTCGTCGACCGGGACGCGGGTCTGCTCGCCCGACGTCATGTCCCGCACCGTCACCTCGCCGGCCTCCTGCTCGGCCGGGCCGTAGATCAGCACCGTGCGGGCCCGCTGGTCGTTCGCCCACTTCAACTGGCGCGCCAGCTTGCCGGAGGTGCCCAGGTAGACGCCCGTGCGCAGGCCCTGCGCGCGCAGCCGGTTCGCCAGCCGCAGCACCTCGTCCTCGGCGCCGAGCACGGTGAGCGCCACGTCCAGGCCACCGGCCTCGGCGTCGGCCGCGGCCTGCCCGGCGAGGATCCGCTCCAGGCCGATCGACCCGCCGCACGCGGGCATGTCCGGGCCGCCGAGCTTCGCGACCAGCCCGTCGTAGCGGCCGCCGGAGGAGATCGACCCCGGGTAGCCGGCGGCGGTGACCTCGAAGATCGGGCCGGTGTAGTAGTCCAGGCCGCGCACCATCCGCGGCGTGAACACGACCCGCCCGGACGGCAGCCCCGCGGTCAGCTCCACGAGCTTGTCGACCTCGGCGAGGCCGGCGCGGCCGCGCTCGGTGGTGTCGAGCTGCTTGCGGATGCGGTCGGTGTCGGTGGCGACGACGTCCCCGACCAGGCTCTCCGCGGTCTGGGTGTCCA
The DNA here is from genome assembly GCF_040614175.1 of Amycolatopsis sp. NPDC006131. Taxonomy (NCBI): domain Bacteria; kingdom Bacillati; phylum Actinomycetota; class Actinomycetes; order Pseudonocardiales; family Pseudonocardiaceae; genus Amycolatopsis; species Amycolatopsis sp. NPDC006131. The sequence continues at coordinate 50,662 of NZ_JBEXTX010000032.1, read as the reverse complement.
GGCCGCGGTCGGCCAGCTCGGCGATCACCGCGTCCGGGGTGGCCTTGTCCAGCTTGTCGAGGCTGCCGAGCACCTTCGCGCCCGCCTCCTCGGGGATGCCGTAGGCCTCCAGCAGGCCGTGCAGCGCCTGGCGGCTGTTGACCAGAAAGCGGAAGTCCTCGACGCCCAGCGCGGTCAGCGCGTCGTTGATCGCCCACAGCGTCTCGGCGTCGGCGAGCGGGGACGACGAGCCGACGGTGTCGAGGTCGCACTGGACGAACTCGCGGAACCTGCCCTGCGCGGGGCGGTCGGCGCGCCACACCGGGCCGATGGCGTAGCGCTTGTAGGGCGAGGGCAGTTTGCTGCCGTAGGTGCCGATCACGCGGGCGAGCGGCACGGTGTGGTCGTAGCGCAGCGCCAGGTCGGCCTCGCCGCTGGCCTCGTGCACCCCGCGCTTGAGGATCTTGAAGATCAGGGCGGACGCGTCGTCGCCGAGCTTGCCCGCGAACACCTCGAGGCGTTCGAAGGCCGGGGTCTCCAGGGGGTCGAAGCCGTAGCGCTCGAAGACCGCGCTGACGGTGTCGAACGCGGCCTTCCGGCGACGCACGTCGTCGGCCAGGAAGTCGCGGGTACCTGAAGGTGGCTCGGCGGCCTTCGCCATGAATCGGTCCTTTGCTGGTCGGGTGCGCCTGCCATTGTCCCGCGCCGGTGCGGGCGGGTGTGCACTACCCCTGGACAGACGGAAGCCCCGGCCCGCCGAGGGGGAGGTGGGCCGAGGCTTCCTGCTCCATCCGACGGCACCCCTGCGCGTCCACCGGATTTGCGACTCCGACGCCTGACTACCCCGGCCGCCGGGCGGTAAACCACGGATGCGGAAAAAAATCTCCGGCGGGGTGCGGGCGCGGTCTGGGATGATCGGGTTCCATGACGACGCCGACCCTGTCCGCCGCGATCATCGAGTCGGACCGCTTGGTGCTGCGCAAGGCGCGGGACGCCGACCGCGAAGGGTTCGTGGAGGTGTTCACCGATCCCGAGGTCAGGGCTCACCTGGGTGGCCCGCGGCCGCGTGCGGACGTCGAACGGTTCCTCGACCAGGCCGGAGCGGCCGCCACGACCGCTGAGCCGGGCACCTACGTCATCGCGGACAAGCAAACGGACCGGTTCGTCGGCGTCCTCGGGCTCGCGCCTCGCGCGGCCGGCCGGCCGGGTCACGTCACCCCGGAGGGCGGGGAGCTGGAGCTGTCCTACGTGCTGCGGCGTGGCGCCTGGGGAGCAGGGCTGGCGTTCGAGGCCGCGGCCGCCGTGTTGCGTGCCGCCGCTGCCGAACTGCCGGACCAGCCGGTCGTGGTCGTCACCCAGGCCGCGAACGAGCGCGCGCGAAGGCTGGCGGACCGACTCGGCTTCGCGGAGACCGGCGCCTTCGAGGAGCACGGCGCGCGGCAGGTGATCGCCGTCGCCGCGCTGCGGGCGTTCGGGGCGTCATGACCGGCCGCCGAATCGACGTGTCGCGGCTGCCGCGGGAGGTCGCGGAGCTCATCGACGCCCTGCCGCCCGGTGAGGACCTCGTGGTCACGCGGGACGGCGAGGTGATCGCGACGATCTCCAGCACGGGCGGCGCGCCCCGGGCGGCAGGGCCGGAGATCGCCGACGACGTCACGGTGGTCGCCACGGCGATGCGGTTGTCGGAATCGGCGCGGGGGAAGCTGTCGGCCGAACTCGGCACCGACTACATCGTGATCGACATGCACGCGGCGCCGGCCACGGCGGACGTGCTGCTGGTGCCGCCGGTGAGCCCGCAGCTGATCGGCAACCTCCGCCGGTCGTTCCCGAAGGCGCGGGTGGTGGTGGCCGAGATCGACGACGCGGAGCTCGGCGTCAGCTACCACGGCCCGGTCCGGCGCTTGCTCGACGCCGGCGCCACGACCTACCTGCCGTCGACGACCATCCCGCACCTGGCGAAGCAGCTCGACCGGACGGTCACCCACGAACGGCAGCTCACGGGCGGCGCCCCGGCACGACGGGAGATCGACGCCTCTCCGCGGCCGCCGCACGATGCGGAATGACCCGACCAGGACAACTGGGCCACGACGGCCGAGGGCACGCGGGGTCGCGGGTGACTGGTCAGCGGCGCCGCGCTCGGGCGGGGGCGGTTGCCAGCAGCAACCAAGCCTCAGCGGGGCGACGCCCCGAACGGCAACTCGCCCAGGCTCGCCCGGAGTTCACGCAGGTCGGTGAACGTCCGGGCGGCGCCGGCGTCGGTGAGCTCCGCCGCGGAGAACCCGCCGGTGAGCAGCCCGACGGACGGCAGGCCGATGCGCCGGGCGGCGACGCAGTCCCACACCGAGTCGCCGATCACCACGGCCTCCTCGCCCCGCACCTTCTCCAGCGCGACCTCCAGCAGGTCCGGCTCCGGTTTGGTGGCCTCGACGTCCTTCGAGCTGGTCCAGTCGGCCGCCAGCTCGCGGCCGTCGATCAGGTCGAGGTAGTGGTCGACGTGGTCGGGCTTGCCGGAGCTGGCCAGCACCACGCGGTAGCCGGCGTCGTCGGCGGCCTGGAGCAGCTCGTGGGCGCCGTCGAGCGCGCACACCTCCGGCAGCATCCCGTCGACCAGTTCCTTCCACTTGGCCCGGACGTCGTCGCCGCAGGCGTCCTCGACCTCCCGCCCGGCGACCTCGGGCACCAGCTGGTCGCCGCCCATGCCGATGGCGCGGTGCAGGCGCCACACGGGCACCGTCACGCCGTGGCCGCGGAAGGCGCGGAACCACGCGAGCGCGTGGTGGTAGTTGGTGTCCACCAGCGTGCCGTCCACATCGAGCACGAGAACCTTGGCCATGCCCGGCAGATTGCCCACCGCGCCCGGCCCGGAAACGCTCACCCGAGCGTGCTGACGTAGGCGAGCAGCCCCACCACCGGCACCGCGACGGCCACCAGCCGGAAGTCCGGCCCCGGCGCGACGCGGATCAGGCGCACCCCCTCGGGCACGAGCGCTACGGCCACGCCCGCCACCGCCACGAGGGACAGCACGGTCGTCCCCTTGAGCACGCCGAGCGGCAGGGCCGCCATCGCCGCCAGCCCCACCGCCTGGACCGCGTGCAGCACGCGCGCCCGCCAAGCGGCGAACGCGAGCACCGGCCAGCCGAGCAGGATCGTGAACGACAGGTAGCTGAACAGGTGCGGATCGCCGTAGGCGTCGCCGACGAACGCGGTGGCGAACCCGGCCCCGCGGTGGCGGGCCAGCGCGAGGGCGGCCTGGTCGAACCCGGCGTGGAAGACCCGCGCGAACAGCCCGGTCACGACGAGAACCGCGCCCCAGAAACCCCACCGGAACCTGATCCGCGCGGCGAGCGCGAGCACTGCCGGGCACAACAGGAGCGTCCCGGCGAGCACGCAGGTGTAGGCGGCGCTCATCCGGCCGGGGTGGTCGGCGGCCGCGGTGAGCTGGTACGGGAAGAAGAACGGGACCGGGAGGCGCAACAGCATCCCGGTGAGCAACAGCAGCGGTGCGGCGATCATCGCCAGGCCGGCGATCCAGCGCGGTTCACGAGTCATGCGGCCGAACCTGCCAGTGCCCGGACCGCGGCGGATCGGACCGCGGCGGACACTCCGGCCGCGGACATCAGACCCTGGTATGACCGCCGTGGACGGACGCGGCGGGCGCGGTACCCGGATATCGTGCGACGAATGAGCCCCTCGCCATGGCGGTCACGCGCCGCCGCCGTGCTGCCGGCCGTGCTCCTGATCGCGGTGGACGTCGCCGTCGGCGGGAACCTCCTGCGCGACGACACCGGCCGGCGGCTGGGCGGCTCGGTGGCCGTGGCGGTCGTGATCGGGCTGGCCATGCTGGTCCGGCGGCGGTGGCCGGTCCCGGTGCTGGTGTTCGTGCTGGCCGTGTCGGCGGCGGCCGCGTTCCTCGGCGTGCTCTGGGATCCCTTCGCGGGCGCCGCGCTCGTGCTGCACGCCGTCGCGCTCGGCCGGGACCGGCTGCTGCCCCTGCTGGGCGCGTGCGCCGTCGCCGCGGTCGCCGGCTTCGCCGCCTGGTGGTATGTCCTCGGGGTGCCGCTGCTGGTCGCGGCGTGGGCGGCCGGGCGGGCGGCGCACGCGCACCGGACCCAGGCCGAACGACTGGAACTGCAGCGGCAGCACCAGATCCGCACCGACGAGCGCCTGCGCATCGCCCGGGAACTGCACGACGTCGTCACCCACGGAATGGGCCTGATCGCGGTGAAGGCGGGCGTGGCCAACCACGTGGCGGAGTCCCGGCCGGACGAAGCCCGCGAAGCGCTCCGGATCATCGAGGAGACCAGCCGCGAAGCGCTCGGCGAGATGCGGCGGTTGCTCAGCGCGCTGCGGGACGACACCGAGCCGCCGGGCGAGCTCGCCGATCTGCCGCGGCTGGCCGAACGGGCGGCGCCCGCGGGGGTCGCGGTGGAGCTGAACGTCGACGCGCCGGACCTGCCGCGGGCGGTGGAGCTGGCGGCGTTCCGGATCGTGCAGGAGGCGGTCACGAACGTGGTGAAGCACGCCGCACCCGCGCGGTGCCGGGTGGTCGTGCGGGCGCACGCCGGCGAGGTGCGGATCGAGGTCACCGACGACGGCGCCCGGCAACGCGGACCGGTGCGGCCGGGCCACGGCATCGTGGGCATGTCCGAGCGCGCCGCGCTGTACGGCGGCGAGGTGACCGCGGAACCGTTGCCGGGTGGCGGTTTCCGCGTCGCGACGCGGCTGCGTGCATCGGCTGAGGTGCCCGTTGCCTGAGCCGCTGCGGGTGGTGATCGCCGACGACCAGGCACTGCTGCGCAGCAGTTTCCGATTGCTGGTGGACAGCGAACCGGACATGGCGGTGGTCGGCGAGGCGGCGACCGGCGCGGAGGCGGTCGAGGTCGTGCAGGCGGCGCGGCCGGACGTGGTGCTGATGGACGTGCGGATGCCGGGCATGGACGGCATCGCGGCCACGCGGCTGCTCACCGAGCGGGTGCCGTCCGCGCGGGTCCTGATCCTCACGATGTTCGACCTGGACTCGCACGTCTTCGACGCGCTGCGCGCGGGCGCGGCCGGATTCCTGCTGAAGGACACCCGGCCCGCGGACCTGTGCGCCGCCATCCGCGTGGTCGCGTCCGGTGAAGCGCTGCTGGCGCCCGCCGTCACGCGACGGCTGATCGCCGAGTTCGCCCGGACCACCGCGCCCCGCCCGGCCCTGAGCCGCGACCTCGACGTCCTCACGCCGCGTGAGACCGAGGTGCTGACGCTGATCGCGCACGGGTTGTCGAACACCGAACTCGCCGAGCGCCTGCACCTCTCCCTGGCGACGGTGAAGACCTACATCGGGCGGCTGCTGGCGAAACTGCACGCCAGGGACCGGGCGCAACTGGTGGTCATCGCCTACGAAACCGGGCTCGTCACCGCGTCAGGAGCGCGGTCAGTGGAACCGCGGTGAGCCACGCCCAGCCGCCGAGGCCGACCACGTGCGCGGCCCGCCAGGCGAGCGGCGCGGCCCGCACCACGCGGCCCACCAGCAGCAGCTCGCACAGCCACCGCGCACCCCAGAACACGGTCTGTGCCGCAAGCACGGTCGTGGCCAGCGCGCCCGGCGCGAGCAGCTCGTCGACCGGCCACAGCAGCGCGCCGAGGACCACGCAGGTCAGCCCGATGAACCCGGTGTGCAAGCCGACGACGAGCCGGGACAGCGGGCTGACCGCGACGAGACCGGCGGGCCACCCGAGCAGCCGCGGCAGCACGAGGTGCGCGAGCCCGAGCACTATCGCGACCACACCGGCCACACGCATCTGCAGTTCCAGCATCACGCCGCCTCGAACGCCGTCGCGGTGACCAGGGGCGTCCGCCGCACCCACGCGACGCGCGCGAGTCCCGCCCTTGCAGCGACGCGCTCCCACTCCGCGCGCGGGTAGAAGTGCCACGCGCCCGGCCCGAAGGCCAGCACGTTCGGCAGGTCGCGGTGGTGTTCCACCAGCACCAGCCGGCCGCCCGGCCGCAGCACGCGGCGCGCCTCGCGGAACAACGCCTCCCGCCCGGCCGGGGTGCGCAGCTCGTGCGCGGCGAGCACCGCCAGCACGACGTCGACCCCGCCGGTCGCCAGCGGGAGCGCCTCCGGCCGCACCGGCAGCGCCCTCGCCGGGTAGCGCCGGCGAGCCCGCCGGATCGACGCCTCGACCGGGCCGCGCGGATCGAGCACGTCCAGCACCACGCCGGCGGACTCCGGCAGCAGGGCGGGCAGCGTGGGCGAGACCTCGTCGAACCCGGCGGTGACCAGCACGTGCCGGCGCACCCGCGCGGGCAGCACCGGCCGCAGCCACGTCCACCGGTAGAGGCCGGAGACGTCGTAGACCCACCAGGACGCCGCCAGGCTCGCGACCGTGAACCACGCCGCCCCGGCCCGCGCCGGTTTCGGCAGCGGCGCCGCGGCGACCACCGCGCCGGCGAGCACCTTCGGCCAGTTGAACGCCAGGACCTGCGCGACCCCGCGCATCACCGGAGCTCACCCCGGTGCCAGCCGTAGTCCACATCGGACACGTGAAAAGCGTTGGCCAGCACGGCTCCGCCGAAGCGCCCCAGGAAGGCGACCTCGTGCCGCGGGATGCCGACGGGTTCGGGCCGCCAGCCGCCGCGGAACGCCTTGACCACCACGATGCCCTCCTTGTCCGGCGAGAACGTGTACGGCAGCGGCCCGGCGAACCGCCGCGCGTCGGCCGGGGTGGCGAACACCCTGTCCCACAACGGTTCCCGCTCGCCGAGATCGGCGGTGACGTCGAGATCGCCCTGCCCGTCCCGCGACCGCACGGTGAACCGCAGCGTGTCGTCCTGCCGGGAAACCCGGGCCGCGCTGCGGTGGTAGTGGTAGCCGGTGAGGACGTTCCCGCCGAGCGCGAGCAGGGCGCGGTCGGTGTCGCTGCGCAGGATCCGCAAGCCGCGCATCGTCCTCCCGCCCGGGGTGCGCAGCCTGGCGAGGATCCGGTAGCCGGTCATCACCGAACGGAACCCGAGCGGCGCGGGCAGGACCGACGGCCGCAGGTGCCGCAGCGCGACCAGGGCGACCGCCACGAAGGCGTGCTCGGCGCCGTCCGGGCCAGTGTAGGTGTCCAGCGTCAGCGGTTCCGGCAGCAGCGGCGCGACCTGCGAGGGATCGACGGCGTAGGTGAGGACGAGCGAGTGGTCGAACCTGGTGCGCATGGGCAACGGGTGCCGGTTCAGCGCGGTCATGGACACCTCCGTACTTCCACTACGCCCCAGAGCATCGCGCGGTCGGGCGGGCCGGGATCCTCGCCGGGACGTGGTTCGCGGAACGAGCGGGACACCACCACGCCCCCTGGCCGCAGGGCGTGCCGCACGGCGGCGGCGAGCCGGGCCGCGTACCGCGCGTCGGGGCCGTCGAGGACGTTCGACAGGGAGATGCCGTCGTAGCAGCCGCGGGGCGCCTGTTCGAGGTGCTCGGCGACGTCGGCGTGGACGAGCGTGGCGGCGGCGCGGGTGTCGCGGGCGAGTTCGTCGCGTCCGGCGAGCAGCCGCCACGCCCACGGGTTGTCCGCAGGGGCGTGTGCGAGGCCCCGGCGGAGGCGGGCGAGCAGCACGCGGTCGAGGCGCGGCGGGATCGCGTGCCGGAAGGCGGGCAGCAGGAAGCCCAGCGGCGCGAGCCCGGTCGCGAGCAGGCCCTGGAGGCGGCGGGATTCCAGGAGCGCGACGGGATCGCCGTCGCGGAGGACCTCGTCGACGTGGCGCCAGCGGGGGTCGAGCACGCGGAGGGCGGCGCGCCCGGCGGCGAGCAGGCGTTCCGCCCGGCCGGTGGCCGCGGGGGCGCCGGCGAGGCGGTCCCGGCAGTAGGCCAGTTGCGCGGGGTTGATGTCCACGGCAGTGACGTCGTACCCGGCGCGCGCGAGGGCGGACACGGTCTCCCCAGCGGCCGCGATCGCGAGGACGCGCCCGCGGGGCAGGGCGCGGAGTTCGACGTCCGGGTCCTCGTAGCCCCAGCCGAACAGCAGGCCCCGCCGGCCCGCCCAGGGGTTCACCGGTGCCGCCGGAGTGCGACGAGCCAGGCCAGGACGAGCAGGACGACGTTGTGCAGCACCAGGTTCAGCGGTTCGGCGATGTGCCCCCCGCCGAAGGCGAGGCCGCCGGCGTTGAACCCGGCGAGCAACGCGGTCTGCACGGCCGCGGCGGTCCGTGGCGCCCAGCCGGTCAGCACCCACCCGCCGAGGGCGACCTCGGCGAGACCGATCAGCAGGAGGACGACCCCGGCGGCCCCGCCGAGCACCGGCACGGACTCGACGATCGCCCGCTCGTCCGGCCGGGCGCCCAGCACCTTGGCGACGAGCCCTTCGTAGATCCACACGGCGGCCACCGCCCCCGGCGGCACCCATCGGGCCGCCCACTCCCCCACGCGCACGGGTCGACTCTAGATCTCGCTCGGCTCAGGCGAGTGCGGCGGCCAGCAGGGCGAAGGCGCCGATGATGACGGCGACGCGGATGTAGTGGAAGCGGTCCCAGCGCTGCGACTGCTGCTTCCAGTCCGCGGGCCGGTTCTCCGGGGTCCACGTCTTGCTCTGGTTGTTGATCGGGACGAGCAGCAGGACCGACATGATCACGCTGACGATCAGCAGCGCGCCGGCGGTGATGACGAGGCCGGTGCCGTCCTGACTCCACCCGGCGATCGCCCAGACCGCGACGAGCGCGAGCGAGGTGAGGTACCAGACCGGCATCACGGCGCCGAGCATCCGGCCGCCGTGGGCGCGGCCGAGCAGGGTGCTCTCGTCCGGCAGGCGGGCGAGGATCGGGTTGATGACGAAGGCGACCGAGAACTCCACCCCCACCATCACGCCGACGACGACGGTGGTGAGCACCTCGAGTGCGTTGAGCATGACTACTCCTCCGAGAATCTAGCGTTGCTAGCTGATGTGGCAACGCTAGCGCAACCATTGCTCGCTTGTCTAGCAGTGCTAGGATCGACGTGTGTCGGTACAGGAACGCAAGGAGCGCGAGCGGGCGAACCGGGAACGCCTGATCTTGGCGACGGCCCGCGAACTCGCCGAGCAGCAGGGCTGGGACGCGGTCACCACCCGCAGGCTCGCCGAGCGCATCGAATACAGCCAGCCGGTTCTCTACAGCCACTTCCGCGGCAAACGCGAGATCATCGGAGCCGTCGCGCTGGAAGGCGCCACCGAGCTGGCCACGGCGTTGCGGGCCGCGGCCGCCGCCGCGGACGGGCCGCGGGCTCGGGTCACCGCGATCGCCCGCGCCTACCTCGACTTCGCGGCCCGCCACCCGGCGGTCTACGACGCGATGTTCCAGCTCGACGGTGGCCTGGCGTTCGCGCGGGACGACACGCCGGAACCGCTGAAGGACGGCTTCGCCGCGCTGCTGGAGAACCTCGGCGAGGTCGCCGGCGACGGCGTGCACCCGGGGCTGTTCACCGAGGTGTTCTGGGCGGCCCTGCACGGGCTGGCGACGCTGACCCGGGCGGGACGGCTGCCGCCGGCGGACGCCGAGCGGCGGACGGAACTGCTGGTGGACCGGCTCGCCGTGTTCTGACGCCGGTCAGATCCCGAAGAGCGGCAGGCAGGGCGGCAGGTTCTCGATCGTCACCGGGATGTCGTCGCGCCACGCGTCGCGGCCGAGGCGCAGCCGGTCCTCGACGGCGAGCGCGTCGCGAACCACGTGCCGCGCGACGCCGTCCGGGCGGTAACCGAGCTTGCGGGAGACCGCGAGGGAGGCGGCGTTGTCCTCGAACGCGCCGGACGCGGCCTCCTCCGCGCCGAGGCCCGCGAAGGCGAGGTGCAGCACCGCGCGGCGCATCTCCGTGCCGATGCCCTGGCCCTGGTACCGGCGGCCCACCCACGAGCCGGTGTGGACCTCGCGGGTGATGGCGAACCGCTTCGCGCTGACGCTCTGCTGGCCGACCACCTCGCCGTCCCGGAAGACGACGAGGTCGAGGCCCCAGTCGTCCGGGCTCCACCGGCCCAGCCGGAGCCAGTGGAACTGCACGAGCGACCGCGCCACGAGCGCCGGTTCCTGGTCGGTCCACGGAACGAGGAACGGCATGCTGCCCGGCTCGTGCACCCCCTCCGAGGCGAGCTCAGCCAGCGCGGCGAGCTCCTCCGGCGCAGGCAGGCGCAGTTCGAGCCGCGGGGTCCGCACCCGCAGCGCGAGCAGAGGGAAGTGATCGGCCAGCATCGGCCCATCCTGGCAGAGGTTAGGACTACCCGAGGTGAGACGAATGCGCGGCGAGACCATCACGGTGCTGCGGCGAGGCGGCGAGCAGTGGTACATCGGCATCGCCGCACTCGCTGTCGCAGTCCTGTTCGTCTGGGTGGTGACCGACGGCGTCTTCCGCGGCGATGCCTTCGGCAACGTCGCCGAGCTGATGATCGCCACCGGTTGGGGGTTCTGGGGGCCGATCAGGTACCTGCAGGTCAGGGTCGAGGTCAAGGAGAGCGGCCTCGTCGTCCACAACTTCTTCACCCGGTACTCGATCCCGTGGGCAGCGGTGAGCAGGCTGGAAGCTCAACCAGCTCTGCGAATCGTGTTGGCCGACGGAAAAGTCGTGGCACCGGGGACCGGCGCGGAATCGCTCGCCTCCACCGTCCGCCACAACCGCACGCAACGCGCGATGCAGGAACGCATCGAGGCGGCACGACAGCGCGCCCTGGACCAAACCTCGGCCGAGGTGGTGACGAAGCGGGTCTGGGCAGGCAACCTCGCCATCCTGGCCGGGGCCTACGCGGGCATGTTCGCCGTCGCGGGGATCGCCTGGCTCGTCAAGTAGATCACTCCCCCACGAAGACCATCTCCGGGTAGCGCGGCGACGGGCCGTCCAGCAGGTGGTCGTTCCGGTCGCGCAGCCACCGGTCGAAGAACGACGCCACGTACGCGCGCTGCGTGCGCACCGCGGTCGCCGGGTCGAGGGTGCCCAGCGGAACACCCAGCTGCGGCACCAACGCCGCGGCATCGGTGAACGTCGCGTGTTCCGAGCCGAGCAACCGCAGCTGCGCCGTCCAGCCGTGCGTCGCCGCGCGGAAGGCTTTCCAGCCAGGGCCCGTGTCGGTCTCGCCGTCCTTGCCGACCAGCAGGAACGGCCCCCGCAGCCCCTCCGCGGCCGGCGGCATCAGGCTGCCGTCGAACCACGTCAGGTTCCCGTCCAGGTTCACCCCGGCCACCACGCGCGGGTCGGCGGCCATCGTCAGCGCCGCGGCCGCCCCGCCCATCGAGTGCCCGATCATGCCGACCCGGCTCACGTCCAGCCGCCCGGCCAGCGCGTCCAGCACGAACCGCGTGTCCGCGACCCGCACGTCGAGCGCCTTGCGCAGGAACGCGTCGGGATCACCGGGGTCGACCATGGTCCGCACCGAGCCGTCCGGGAACTCCACCTCCGGCGACTCCCACGTGTGGTCGATGCTGATCACGACGTACCCGCGGCTCGCCAGGTCCTCGGCCGTCGCGGTGCCCCACGTGCGCGGCTCCCCCAGCCCCGGCGAGTACACGACCACCGGCCGCCGCCCGGGCAGCGGCACGGCGTCGCGCCGCGCGTTGGTCCGCACGCCCGCCCAGTCCGCCGACGGCACGCCCAGTCCCAGCAGACCGTTCGCGGTGACGGCGTCGAAGTGCGCGGCGGCGCCGGGCAGCATGTACGGCGCCGCGCGCCCCGGGCCGGGCAACGCCGGGTAGTGGAGGCTGACCATCAGCTCCCGCGGCCCGCCGCGCCACGGATCGGTCCGCGACGCGTCCACGAGGTGCAACTCGGTCTGCCCCACCCGGTACGGGCCGGTGGGCCGCGGCACCGCGAGGTCCGTCGCCGCGGACGCCGGCACCACCGACGCGAGCAGCACCGCCACGGCGAGCACGAAGGATCTCCGGATCATGCCGATCATGCTGCTCGGCCGCACGCGGCACGGCATCCGGGAAAAACCCGGGTAGGTTCGCACGGTGGCGGAACGCAGGCACGGCACCCCGGCTCCCGCGACCGGCTCGACGGTCACCGGTCAGGACTGGGAAGGCGCACACCTCAGCGGCGAACGGCACGAGCGCGTCGCGTTCGTCCGGGCCGACCTGAGCGAGGCGGTCACCGAGGGCGCGGTCTTCACGGAGTGCACCTTCCGCGACAGCCGGTTCAACGCCTCCCGGCACACCGGCGCCGCGTTCCTGAACTGCACGTTCACCGGCTGCTCGTTCTTCGACGCCACCTTCACCGACTGCAAGACCACCGGCTCGATGTTCGACCGCTGCACCTTCGACCTGCTGACCGCCGAGGGCGGCGACTGGTCGTTCACCGGCCTGCCCGGTGCCGACCTGCGGCGCGCGTCGTTCAGCGGTGTGCGCCTGCGCGAGGCCGACCTGACCGGCGCCCGGATCGGCGGCACGGTGCACCGGTGCGACCTGTCGGGCGCCTGGCTGCACGCCGCCGATCTGTCCGGTTGCGACCTGCGGGGCAGCGAGATCACCGGGCTGAACCCGCTGGAGACCAAGCTCGCCGGCGCGACGATCGACCCCGAGCAGGCCCTCGTGCTGGCCAGCGCGCTCGGCGTGCGGATCCGCTGACCTCCGCGCTCACCCACGGCCGTCGTGGACGACCTCGATCGACCACGGCCGCTCCTGCGTGTGCAGGTCCCAGTAGTGCTCGGCGATGTCGTCCGGGTCGAACGCGGTGCCGGGCGCGACCGGCCCGGCGACGGTCACCGACGCGACGTGCACCCCGGCCGGCCCGTACCGCGCGTCGAGCAGGGCGACGAGCGTGCGGACCCCGGCCTTGCCCAGGGACAGGCTCACGTACTCCGGCTTGGGTTCCGGCATCCCGCCGGTGACGAGGATCGTGCCGCTGCCCCGGTCGGCCATCGCCGGGGCGACGTGCGCCGCGGCGGTCAGCGCGCCGACGACGTTCACCGCCCACGCGTCCAGCTGCGCCCGCGCCGGGAGTTCGCCCGGCGCGTCCGGCTGGATGAGCGCCGCGTTGTAGACGAGCACGTCCGGCGTGCCGAACTCGGCGGCCGCCGCGTCGAGGGCGGCCCGCAGCGCTTCCTCGTCCGTGCTGTCGGCGACGAAGCTCCGCGCCCCGGGCATGGTCCGTTCCGTGCGTGCCACGAGCGCGATCGGCAGGCCCTCGCGCGCGAACCGCCGCGCCACCGCCTGCCCGATGCCCGGGCCCGCCCCGATGATCACCACTCCACTCATGCGGGCGACGGTAGAAGCCTGACACGGTGACAAGGTCAAGCTGCGCCGGGACCGGCTCACGACCTGACGCGGTCGCGAGCCGGTCCGGGCCGTGCGGTCAGTTCGTCACGCGCACGTAGTCGACGACGAGCTGCTGCGGGAACTGGGTGCCGCCGTCCGGGTCGCCGGGCCAGTAGCCGCCCACGGCGAGGTTGAGGATCAGGAAGAACGGGTGGTCGAACACCCACCGGTCGCCGCCGAGGTCGGCGGGCGTCCTGGTCTGGTAGAGCACGCCGTCGACGTACCAGCGAATCTGGTTCGGCGCCCAGTCGACGGCGAAGGTGTGGAAGCCGTCGGAGAAGTTCGGGCCGGAGTAGGCGGCGCCGATGCCCTCCGCGCCCGAGTAGCCGGGGCCGTGGATGGTGCCGTGCACGGTGTTCGGCTCGAACCCGACGTTCTCCATGAAGTCGATCTCGCCGCAGTTCGGCCAGCCGTTGGTGCCGATGTCGTTGCCCAGCGCCCAGAACGCCGGCCACATGCCCTGCCCGCGCGGCAGCTTCATGCGGGCCTCGAAGTGGCCGTAGGTCTGGGTGAACCGGCCCGCGGTGTTCAGCCGCGCCGAGGTGTACTCGCACGGTCCGTACCAGCAGTTGTAGCCGCCGGGGTTCTCGCGACGGGCGGTGATCACGAGGTTGCCCTGGCCGTCGAGCGCCGCGTTGGCGGCGCCGGCCGTGTAGTACTGCCGCTCGTGGTTGTTGACGTTGTCCCCGGTCTCCAGCTGCCACTTCGCCGGGTCGACCGCGCTGCCCGCGGGGCCGTTGAAGTCGTCGTTGAACGTCACCGTGGCCGCCTGCGCCTGCGGCGCGGTGAGGGTGGCGGCGGCGACCAGTGCGGGGAGGAGGAAACGGAGCCAGCTCGACATCTTCATCGACATCACGCCTTCCGGCCGTTTGTTGTGGGGAAGAACAAAGTAGCGTGGACTAGACCATTCCGACAAGGCGTCCGGGTGGGAACTTTCCACCCGGATCCCCTCGCGTGAGTGACCCGCGTGCGGGGGATCCGGCGTTTCCGCAGTTCCGGGCCGGGTAGCCGGGCGCCTAGGAGGTGAGCCATGAACATGTTCGACAAGGCCAAGGACGCTCTGGGCAAGAACCCGGACAAGACGGACCAAGGGATCGACAAGGCCGCCGAGGCCGCCAAGGGCCGCTTCGGCGAGCACGCCGACAAGATCGACCAGGCGTCGCAGAAGGCCAAGGACTTCGCACGCGGGCAGCAGGAGCAGCCGCCGCCGCAGTGAGGAAGTCCACAGTGGAATGAGTCCTTCGGGGCGAGGTCTTCGTCCCGAAGGGCTCTTCCCCTCATCGCACGCCGAGGAGGATGCTGGGCCGCGTGTCCAGACCCGACCTGAACCCGGTGGCCCTGCGCCCCGGCGTCATCGCCTTCCACCAGCCGCCCGGCGGCTGGTTCGTCAGCAACGCGGGGCTCGTCGTGGGCCGTGACGCGGCCTTGCAGGTCGACACGTTCGCGACGGAGCCGCTGAACCGGCGGCTGGAGACCGCGATCGACGCCTACCTCGCGCCCGGCACGCCCCGCACGGTCGCGCTGACCCACGCGCACGGCGACCACGCCCACGGAGCCGGCCGCCTGGCCGCGACAGGCGCGACGGTGCTGGCCACCCCGCCCGCCGCGGGCGAGGTGCTGTCCGGCCCGCACACCTACGACATGCTCTTCAGCTGCGACTGGGGCGCCATCGACCCGCCCGCGGACATCTCCCCCGTCACCGAGCCGCGGACCCTCGACCTCGGCGGCACGTCGGTGGCGGTCGTACCGGTGCCCGGGCCCGCGCACACGCACGGCGATCTGGTGGTGTGGCACGAGGAGTCGGGCACGCTGTTCACCGGCGACCTGCTGTTCCTCGGGGTCACGCCGCTGGCGATCTCCGGGTCCATCGCCGGGTGGCTGGAAGCGCTGACCTGGCTGGAAACCTTCGGCGCGGCCACGTACGTGCCCGGGCACGGCCCGGTGACCGCGGCGGCCGAGAACCCGGTGGCGGACGTGCGCGAGTACTTCGAGTGGCTGCGGGAGGCCGTCGCCGCGTCGGCGGACTACGCGGCGATCGAGGAGGCCGCCAGAGCGCGCTGGCCGGAGTGGGGCGCCGGCGAGCGGCACGGCGTCAACGCGCGGATCGCGTACGCGCAGGCGCACGGGACCGAGCTGGACTTCCCGGCCGGGGTCAAGGACCTGCTCACCAGCGCCGCCGCCCACGGGGAGCGGATGACCGAGACGGGCCTGATCCGCCTCGACATCTGACCCGCGGGCCTCACGCCCGCGGGCGCGAGTTCCGCAGTCGCGGGCGCGAGTTCCGCACTCGTGGGCGCAAGGCCTGCGCTCGTGGGCGCGAGGCCTGCGCTCGTGGGCGCGAGTTCCGCGCACACGCCCGCGAGTCCCGCGGGTGCGAGTCCGACGCTCGCGGCGCGAGCCTCACGGCCGCGAGTCGCGCCCTCGCGGGCGCGAGTTCCGCGTTCGGGCGGGTGCGGTCAGCGGATCTTCTCGCCGTAGACGCGCTCGACCTTCAGCGTCATGAGCACCCGGCGGTCGGACACCATGACCTCGCGGTACTCGGCCCAGTCCGGGTGCTCGCCCGCGGCCTTGCGGTAGTAGTCGACCAGCGCCTCGACCTCGGGGCCATGCGGGTCGGTGCCGGGACCGGTGAGGGTGACCGGGCCCTCCGCGGTCGCCCACGCCCAGCCGTCGGAGCTGGTGACCTCCAGCGCGGCGCGCGGATCGCGGCGGAGGTTGCGGGTCTTGGCCCGGCCCTCCGTCATGGACACGTAGATCACCCCGGCGTCGCGGTCGTAGTACGGCGTGACGGGCGACAGCTGCGGCAGGCCGTTGGACTTGATCGTGGCCAGTACGGCGATCCTGGCGTCGGCGAGCAGGTCGTGCGGATCGAAGGTCATGCTCCGATCATGCACCCTCACACTGATGTGAGGGTCAATCGCACAACCGCTCCTGCCGGAGCCGCCTTCGGCTACGCTGCCGTCCGTGCCCGAACAGACGTGGTCCCCCGATCCCGAGACGCCCGTCGTCGAGTACCGGTCCGGCCGATGGGTGTTCATCGGGGGGCTGGCCATGTTCGTCGTCTTCGGGTTGGTCGCCCTCTTCCCGGACATCGGGCATGCCTCAGGTTCGTCGAAGTCGAAGAACCTCACTCCGACCGCCGCGTCGTTCCTCTTCGGCGCGCTCGCGCTGGGCGGCCTGATGATCATGATCGGCTCCGTCCCCCGCATGCACCGCTTCGTCGTCGATCAACGTGGACTGTGGTGGGGAGCCGGTCGCAAATCCGACCTGATCGCGTGGGAGGAGTTGCGCGCCGTGCGCGGACGGGAACCGCGCCCGCCGGTCAAGGGCAACCCGAACTCGAAGCCCGTGCTGCCGGCCCTCGTGTTCACCCCCGCGGACGGCCGCTTCGCGACCCGCCACAGCGCGCTGGTGAAACCGCTGCCGGACGCCGGTCCGGACGTGCAACTGAGACTGCCGAACTTCGCCACGGTCCGGCAGCTGACCCAGGAGATCGCCAGAGTCCGGCCGGACCTGCTCCGCTGACGCCCTTGGCAGGTCTCGTCTGCGATCAGCGTCATGAGCACCCGAGTGAGGGCCGACGCGCGCTGCCGGGGCGTCAGTGGTCGTTCACGAACGGCCAGGCGCCGCAGCCGTAGCTGCACGCCGTGACGGTGAACTTCTGCCCCTCGGGCAGGTTGTAGACACCGCCGAGCGAAGCGCTCTTCGAGACGCAGCTGCCGCTCCCGCCGGTCACCCGGAACGAGTACCGCGTCGTCTCCCCGGTGCCGGGGCCGACCCACACCGTCGGGGTTTTGCCGTCCGCCTTCGTGTCGCAGGCGGAGATCAGGTCGCCGTGTTCCTCCACGTACACCTTGAAATCGCCGGACGCGCCGGACCAGACGTGGTCCCAGCCGTCACCGGGCGGCACCGGGGCCGCCGAAGCCGTGCCCTGGAAGGCCAGTACCGCAAGTACACCGGACGACAGAGCCACCGCGGCGCGAATTCCCCTGTGGGACTTCATCGGATTTCCTCTCCTGCCGGAAGCAATGGCGCAGCCTAGCGCGACGTTGATCGAGACGACAAGAGGATCGTTCAACAATTGCTGAGGGAATTCAGGGGCGAGCCGCAAAGGGATCGGGACTGGGGCATCGGGGCTGGGGCAGGTGTGGGCAAGCCTGGGCTATCTGCGGCAGGTGTGGCGAGCCTGGGCTATCTGCGCTGCGAGCAAGTGCTCTGTGTTCGGCCTGCTGCCCTCGGCACCATCACCGGCCAGGGCAGGCTGCAGGTCAGCCCGGGGCAACCTGCGCACACTCGGCGACAGCCTGCTGCCTCGGCACCATCGCTACGAGGCCGGGTACAGGCGTCCCATCAGTTCGAGGACCTCGTCGATCATCCGGCGCGCCTTCGCCTTCGACGACGCGGCCGCCACCTCGCGCCCCGCCTCCGTGGCCATCGCCGTCAGGCACAGCACCAGCATGTCGGACAGCGGCCGCGTGTGGCCGTTCACCAGCGTCGAGTTCGCGTGCAGCCACTCGCGGAACCGCTGCCGCGTCAGCAGCCCGAACCCGGCGGGCCCGCTGCCGGACAGGAAGATCCGCGCCAGCTGCCGCTCCTCCCAGCACCCCTCGAGGTACGCGCGGGTGCCGGCGATGAACAGCCGCAGCGCGTCCTCCTCCCCCGCGGCCAGCGCGGTCCGGAACGCGCGCGCCGACCGGTGCTGCTGCCGCCGCGTGTACTCGTCGTACAGCGTGATCCACAGGTCCGACTTCGCGGTGAAGTGGTGGTAGAGGCTGCCGATGCTGGCGCCCGCCCGGTCGGCGATGTCGACGAGCTTGGCGTCCTCGTAACCGGAGGCGACGAACACCTCGCGGGCTGCGTCGAGCAGGGCGGCGCGCGTGATCTGCGCCCGCGTGCTCCCGGTGGTGGCCTCGGTCATACCCCGATTGTGCCGGACCGCACGGCTCGCGCCGGTCCCGGCGTGACGTGAGCCCCGCCGGGACGCGGCGCCCACCTCACGCCGCCGGCACGCCGTTGGCCGGCGCCGCCGGTTGCGGCTGCGTGTACGGCACCACCGGTCCGTCACCGTCGTCGGTGGTCAGCGGCGTGCCGGACAGCACCTGCTGCCCGCCGCGGATGGTCGAGATCTGCCCGCCGGTGTAGCCGGCGTGCGAGTCCGGCCCGTACCGGAACGGCACCAGCCCGGGCCCGGTGAACCCGCCCTTGTTCAGCGCGTCGATCAGCCCCTGCCGCGTCAGGTCCTTGCCCGCGGCCTGCAGCACCTGCGCGAACGTGTACGCGTACGACATCGCGTAGATGACGTTGCCGTCGAACGGCAGGTTCGGGATGTAGGTGTCGTGCACCTTCTTGAACAGCTGGATCCACGAGTTCTGCGCGTTGCTGCTGGCCGGCAGGTAGGCGCTGCTGACCAGCCCCTCGACCAGGTCGCTGCCCTTGACCGACGCGCCGCTCTGCTTGGCGAAGTTCTCCAGCAGCCCGGCCACCGTCACCGGGTCCGCGCCCACGCTCGAAGCGACCAGCTGCGGGTTGTAGCCCAGCTTCAGCGCGGTCAGCTTGAACAACGCGGTGTAGGCCGGGATCGTCTCCAGCACCACCACCTCCGCACCGCTGCGCGCGATCGCCGACACCTGGGCCGCGACGTCGGTGTTGCCCGGCTGGTAGGGCTGCCGCGACACGACCAGGCTCTGGTCGATGAACTTGTCCAGCCCCTTCATGCCGTCGGCGCCGAAGTCGTCGTCCTGGTAGAAGTAGGCGACCTTCTTGCCGGCGAAGTTCTTCGCGACGTAGTCGCCGAGGATCTTGCCCTCGACGGTGTAGTCGGGCTGCCAGCCGTAGGTGTAGGGGTTCTTGTCCGGCTGGTCCCAGCAGGTGCAGCCGGACGCGACGAACAGGTCCGGCACGCGCGAGCTGTTCAGGAAGTCCACGACCTTGGTGTGCGTCGGCGTGCCGAGCGCGCCGACCATCGCGAACACCTTGTCCTCCAGCACCAGCTGCTTGGTCAGGGTGACCGTGTTCGCCGGGTTGTAGGCGTCGTCGACGTACTTCAGGTTGATCTTGCGGCCGTGGATGCCGCCGCTGGCGTTGATGTAGTCGAACATCGCCTTCGCCGCGGGCCCCTGCTCGCTGTAGCCGGGCGCCGCGTTGCCGGTCAGCGGCAGGGTGCTGCCGATCAGCACTTCGGTGTCGGTCACGCCGGGCGTACTACCGCTACCCGAACCTCCACCGCCGCACGCGGTCAAGGTGAGCGCGAGCGCCGCGGCGATCGCGACCGCCGCGCGCGGGCGTCTGGACAGGACCATCTCGTCTCCTTCAGTTCTTCCGGTTACGGCGGAGCAGGCGGCCGATCCGGCGCACCCCGGACTGGATGCCGCCGGGGAAGGCCAGGATGACCAGGATCAGCACCAGTCCATAGAGGACCAGCGGGATGTTGGCGTAGACCGCGCGCGGCAGGTCGGCCTGCTGCGCGAGGTCGGTCGACCAGTTCGGCAGCAGCGTCACGATCACCGCGCCGTACACCGCACCGGCGAGGCTGCCGAGCCCGCCCAGCACCGCGGCGGTGAGCAGGGACAACGACAGGGCAAGCGTGAACGCCCCCGGCGCGGCCAGGTTGTTGACGATCGCGAACAGGCCGCCGGCCAGCCCGGCGCACCCGGCGCTGACGCAGAACGCGAGGATCTGGGTGCGGGCGACGTGCACGCCGGACAGGGCCGCGGCGTCCTCGTCCTCGCGCACCAGCCGCATGTCGCGGCCGAGGCGGCTGCGGCTGAGGTTGGCCAGCAGGAACAACACGACCACCAGGCAGATGCCGCAGATCCAGGACTGCCACCGCTCCAGCGGGAAGGTCTCCCCGAGCGACAGCGGCGGCACCGGCGGGCTGACGATCAGGCCGTTCGCGCCGCCCAGCAGGTCGCGCAGGCCGTGGTAGTCGGCCAGCGAGGGCAGCCCGACGGCCAGCGCGAGCGTCGCACCCGCCAGGTACGGCCCGCGCAGCCGAGCCGCGGCCACGCCGACCAGCGTGCCGACCAGCGCGGTGCCCGCGGTCGCGACGATCAGCACCGGCGCGAGGCTCCACTCGGCGTTCTCCAGCAGCAGCGCGGCCGTGTAGGCGCCGACCGCGACGAACGCGCCGTGCCCGAGCGAGATCTGTCCACTGAGGCCGGACAGCACCGTGAGCCCGGCGACCGCGATGGCCGTGTAGGCGATCTGGGCCAGCTGCAGGTTCGCGAACGGGTCCAGCGCGATCGACAGCAGCCAGAACCCGAGCAGCCCCAGCACCGCCCAGCACGCGTGACGCAGCAAAGTGGACCGTCGCCACAGCGGCGCCGTGGACGCCTCCCGCTGGGGCGCCTGCGTTTCCGTCATCGTCATACCCGCCGCCTCGCTCCCGCGCCGAACAACCCGTGCGGCCGCACCATCAGCACCACGATGAGCACGACCAGCGCGCCCAGCGTCACGATGTCCGGGCCCAGGTAGCCCGAGACGAAGCTGAGCACCAGGCCCAGCGCGACCCCGCCGACGACCGCGCCCGGCGGGCTGTCCAGTCCGCCGATCACGGCGGCGGTGAACCCGAACACCAGAACCGCGTCGAACGCCGTCGGGCTGACGAACGTGCTCGGCGCGATCAGCACCCCGGCGACCGCGCCGACCACCGCGGCCAGCGCCCAGCCGACGGTCAGCATCCGGCCGACCCGCACCCCCAGCAGGCGGGCCACCTCCGGCGCGAACGCCGTCGCGCGCATCCGCAGGCCTGCCGAGGTCCGGCGGAACACCACCGCCAGCACCACCATCACGGCGAGCACCACGCCGACGATCCACAAGTCGTTGGGCGAGAACAGGATCTGTCGCCCGCCGGCCTGGAACCCGGCGATGGAGAACGCGGGCGGGTAGGACTGCGGGGTGCCGCCGAACACCATCCCGGCGACGCCCTGCAGCCCGACCAGCAGGCCGAACGTGACCACCACCGCGTCCAGCGGCGGCCGCTTCGCGACCGGCCGGATCAGCACCCGCTCCACGACCGCGCCGAGCACCAGTCCGGCGGCGATCGCGACGGCCAGCGCCAGCCAGTAGGACCCGCCGTGGCTGACCACGGTGTAGCCGAGGAACGTGGTGATCATCATCATCCCGCCCTGCGCGAAGTTCACGATTCGCGTGGAGCGCCAGATCAGCACCAGGGCCAGCGCGACCGCGGCGTACACCGCGCCGCTGGTCAGCCCGGCGAGCGTCAAGTCGAGGAACCGTCCCATCACATCTCCAGGTAGGCCCGGCGGACCCGGTCGTCGGCGGCCAGCCGGGCGGCTTCGTCGTCGGCGACCTTGCGGCCGACGTTGAGCACGACGGCGCGGTCGGCCACCGACAGCGCCGTGCCCGCGTTCTGCTCGACCAGCAGCAGGGTCAGGCCGGTTTCGGCGCGCAGGCGGCGCAGCGTCGCGACGATCTGCGCGGCGGTGCGCGGCGCGAGGCCCAGCGACGGCTCGTCCAGCAGCAGCAGGTCGGGCCGGCTCATCAGGGCGCGCCCGATCGCGAGCATCTGCCGCTCACCGCCGGACAGAGTCTCCGCGCGCTGGTGCCGCCGCTGTTCGAGCGGCGGGAACAGCTCGAACATGCGCGCCACGCCGGTGCGCAGCCACGCCCGGTCCCGCCGCCACAGCCCGCCGAGGCGCAGGTTCTCCTCGACCGTCAGCTCGACGATCACCCCGCGCCCCTCGGGCACGTGCGCCACGCCCAGCCGGACCAGGTCCTCCGGGCCGTGCCGGGTGATGTCCCGGCCGCCGAGGCGCACCGAACCGGACCTCGGCCGCAGCAGCCCGGACAGCGAGCGCAGCAGCGTCGTCTTGCCCGCGCCGTTGGCACCGAGCACCGCGGTGATCGAGCCGCGCTCGACCGTCAGGTCGATGTCGTGCAGCGCGCGCACCGGCCCGTACTCGGCGACGAGGCCGCTGACCTCAAGCATCGGCCGCCACCGCCTCGCCGAGGTAGGCGCGCTGGACGGCCGGGTCCTCCCGCACCTGGGCGGGCGTGCCGGTGGCGATCACCTCGCCGAAGTCCAGCACGACGAGCCGGTCGCAGAGGTTCATCACGAACTCCATGTGGTGCTCGACGAGCATGACGGTGGTGCGCTGCCGCAGCCCGCGCACGATGTCGGCGAGCTCGGTGATCTCGGTGGCGGACAGGCCCGCCGCGGGCTCGTCGAGCAGCAGCAGGCGCGGTTCGCTGATCAGCGCGCGGGCCAGCGCGACCCGTTTGCGGATGCCGTAGGGCAGGCTCGCGCACGGCCGCTGCGCGGCGTCGGCGATGCCGAACTGCTCGAGCATGCCCATCGCCTGGTCCCGCAGCCGCAGCTCGTGCCGCTCGGACCACGGCGAGGCCAGCAGCGCGCCGACCGGGCCGGTGCGCGAGCGGTGGGTCGCGCCGGCGGCGACGTTGTCCAGCGCGCTGAGGTTGGGGAACAACCCGAGGCCCTGCAGGGTGCGGGCGATCCCCAGCCGGGTGAGCCGGTGCGGGCGGGGCAGGAGACGGCGGCCGTCGAACGACAGCGCGCCGGAGTCCGGGCGGACGAACCCGCAGATCGTGTTGAACAGGGTCGTCTTGCCCGCGCCGTTGGGACCGATGACGCCGAGCACCTCCCCTTCGGCCACTTCGAGCGAGACCGCCTGGAGGACCCGCAATCCGCCGAAGGACACGTTCAGCTCGTCCACTCGTAGCAACGGGGCTTGCTGCGCCATTTCTCGCGACCACCGCCTCTTCGCAGGTGTGCAAAAACAGAATCAGGTTCGGTTTGGAGGGACCGTACACAGCCTGGGGCGTCTTGCACAGCCCCTTCGGACAATCTGGTCAAGCGTGATCGAACAGAACCCAGTTCTGGACTTTTGCGGTGACCGGACCGCGTGCTATACCCGACGCGGGCGCCACGACGAGGTGGCGCACGAGCCCGGGGGTGCTCCCTTGCTGCGTGCACTGGTGCTGACCGCCGCGTGTGCGGCGTCGCTGCTCACCGTTCCGGCGGCGGTCGCGGCGCCGCCGCGGCTGACCGTCGAATCCGTCTCCAACCCGCACCCCGACCTGGTCAGCGGCGGGCAGGTGCTGGTGCGGGTACCGGCCGCGCGGGACGTGCGGGTGACGGCCAACGGCCGCGACGTCACCGGCGAGTTCAAGCAGACCGGCGACACCCTGCTCGGCCTGGTCGGCGGCCTGCGGGACGGGACGAACGAGATCGTCGCGAGCGCGCCGGGCCGGGGACGCGCGAGCCTGCGGGTGACCAACCACCCGATCACCGGGCCGGTGTTCTCCGGACGGCAGCAGGAGCCGTTCTACTGCGAGACGCAGGCCTACGGGCTGCCGGCCGCGACGCCGCCGCTGTGCAGCGCGCCCACCCAGGTGAGTTACCAGTACCGCACGACCGGCGGGCAGTTCCGGCCGCTGGCCGATCCGGCGTCCCGGCCCGCCGATCTCGCGTCGGTCAACGGGATGCCCTACATCGTGCGGGTGGAACGCGGCACGATCGACCGCGCGGTCTACGAGATCGCCGCGCTCACCGACGGGACCGCGCCGTCACCGTTCACTGTGGAGCGCGGCTGGAACGAGCGGCTCGTCTACACCTTCGGCGGTGGCTGCAACTCCGGGTTCCACCAGGGCGCGTCGACCGGCGGTGTGCTGAACGACCTGTTCCTGTCCCAGGGGTACGCGGTCGCTTCGTCGAGCCTGAACGTGCTGGACAACAACTGCAGCCCGATCATCTCCGCGGAGGCGGCGATGATGGTCAAGGAGCACTTCACCGAGACCTACGGGCCGGTGCGGCACACGATCGGCTGGGGCGGGTCCGGCGGCGCGATCCAGCAGTACGACATCGCCGAGAACTACCCGGGCATCCTGGACGGCATCATCCCCGGCATCTCCTACCCGGACCCGCTGAGCACCGCCGGGCCGGTCACGGACTGCCGCCTGCTCAACCGGTACTTCGCCGGAGCGGGCAGCTCGTTCACGCCGGAGCAGCGGCTCGCGGTGGCCGGGTTCCACACGTACAGCACGTGCGTGTCATGGGAGCAGACGTTCGCCAACCGCGCGACGGCGACCGGCAGCTGCACCCCGCTGCTGCCGGTGTCCGAGCGGTGGGATCCGGTGTCCAATCCGGACGGTGTCATCTGCAACTCCAACGAGCAGCTGGTGAACCAGCTCAGGCGGGATCCGCGGACCGGGTTCGTGCGCAGCACGCTGGACAACACCGGGGTGCAGTACGGCCTGTCGGCCCTGCGGTCCGGGCAGATCTCGGCGGCGCAGTTCGTGGACCTGAACGCCGCCATCGGCGGGCTCGACTACACGGGCGCCCCGGTTCCGGCGCGGAGCGCGGCCGACCCGAAGGCGTTGTCGGCGGCCTACCGGTCCGGGTTGTTCAACTCGGCGTCGCTCGGGTTGCGCACGACGCCGATCATCGACCAGCGCACGGACCTCGACCTGGCCGGGTTCGGCGCCGACATCCACACCACGGAGTGGTCGTTCGTGATGCGGGAGCGGTTGCGGCGCAGCGGGGCGGCGGACAACCAGGTGATCATCGCGAGCCGGCCGGCGGACGCCGCGGTCGCGGCGGCTTACGAGCTGGACGCGATGGACCGCTGGCTGACGGCGATCGGGAACGACCGGTCGGGGCGCGGCGCGCAGCAGAAGGTGGTCGCGAACCGGCCCGCCGACCTGGGGGACGGGTGCTACGTGTCGGCGACCGAGCGCGTGCGGGAGCGGCTGACCTACCCGTCGAGCGGGCGGTGCGGTGAGCTGTTCCCGGTCGCGGCGAACACGCGTCTCGTGGCCGGGTCCGGGCTCGCGATGGACGCGCTGAAGTGCCGGTTGAAGCCGGTGGACTTCCGCGACTACCTGCCGGTCACGTTCACCCGGGAGGAGCAGCAGCGGTTGCGGGCGGCGTTCCCGGACGGGGTGTGCGACTGGAGCAAGCCCGGGGTGGGCGCGCGGAAGCCCGCCGGGGTCTGGCAGCGGTACTGATGACCGCGTCCGCCGACTTCGGGCGCCTGGTCCGGCGGCGGCCGTCCGCGGTGCTGCGGCCACGCTCGGCCGGGGAGGTCGGCGAGATCGTTCGCACCGCGGCGGCGGACGG
Source organism: Amycolatopsis sp. NPDC006131 (assembly GCF_040614175.1). Taxonomy (NCBI): domain Bacteria; kingdom Bacillati; phylum Actinomycetota; class Actinomycetes; order Pseudonocardiales; family Pseudonocardiaceae; genus Amycolatopsis; species Amycolatopsis sp. NPDC006131. Next base: position 25,353 of record NZ_JBEXTX010000032.1, on the reverse strand, counting down.
GGTGCCAGTCGCGGCGCGGGGACGGGGCCATTCCGGGTACGGGCAGGCGCTGACCGAGGGTGTCGTGGTCGACATGTCGTCGCTGGCCGCGGTGCACGAGGTCGCCGAGGACCGGATCGTGGTGGACGCGGGCGCCGGCTGGGACGCGGTGCTCGCGGCGGCGTGGGAGCGCGGCCGCACGCCGCCGGTGCTGACCGACTACCTGAGGTTGTCCGTGGGCGGCACGTTGTCGGTGGGCGGGATCGGCGGGACGAGTTTCCGGCACGGGCTGCAGACCGACACGGTGATCGCGCTGGAGGTCGTCACCGGTGACGGGGTGGTGCGGACGTGTGGCCCCGGGGACGAGTTGTTCGCCGCGGTGCTGGGCGGGCTGGGCCAGTGCGGAATCATCACGCGCGCGACGTTGCGGCTGGTCGCCGCGCCGCCGCGGATCAGCCGGCACGAGGTGGACTACGACACGGTGGCGGCCGCGGCGGCGGACCAGCTTCGGTTCGTCGAGGAGGGGCGGTTCGACTTCGTGCAGGGCCAGGTCCGCTTCGGCGAGGCGGGCAGGCGGGTGTTCCTGGAAACGGCCGCGTACTCCGGCGGGGATTTGTCCTATGTGGAGTTCCAGCACCGGCTGGACGCCGCCGAGGCGCTGCTGACCGGGACCGGCGCGTGGTTTCACCCGCACCCGTGGTGGAACTGCTTCCTGCCCGCGTCCACCGCCGTGGGTTTCCTGACCACGCTGGTGGAGCGGCTGACGCCCGCGGACCTCGGGCCGGCCGGTTGCGTGTTGTTCTACCCGGTGTTCACCGGTGAGGTGCACGCGCCGCTGGTCCGCCTGCCTGCCGAGCGGGTCGCTTTTCTCGTGGCGATCCTGCGTTTTCCGCCGGATGACGCCGATTTGGTCGCCGGGCAGGTCGCCGAGAACCGCCGCCTCTACGAGGAGGCACGCGACCTGGGTGGGTTCACCTACCCGGTCGGCGCGATCCCCTTCACGCAGGCGGATTGGCGCCACCACTTCGGTTCGCGGTGGCCCGCGCTGCGCGGGTGGAAGTCGCGTTACGACCCGGCCGGCGTGCTGACCCCGGGGCCGGGGATCTTCTAGCTCTCGGCGAGTTTTTCCGCCACCCGCGCGAGGCCGCCGCGGATCATGCGCCCGTAGCCGTCGTCCTGGAGGGTGTCGATGACGGCCTCCGCCGCGGCGAGGTGCTCGCGGGCCTTGGCGAAGTCGCCGAGGCGACGGTAGACGTCCGCGAGGTTGAGGTGCAGGGAGGGGAAGAACCCGTGCACCTCGGCGGGATCCGCGGCCTGCGCGACGTCGAGCGCGCGGAGGTCCCAGAGCAACTCGTCGCGCGGCTCGTCCTGCCGGTCGGCGAGGAAGTGGGCCGCGGCGCAGCGGTCGACCGCCGAGCCCTCCTCCCAGAGCCGCGACAGGATGCGCTTCGCCTCGGCGGGTTCCTTGGTCATCGCCAGGGCGAGTTCTTCTCTCGACATGTCTCAACGATGCACCTTCGAGCGCCTGGAAGGTCAAGCCGCGGCGCGGTCGAGTTTCGCGATGATCTCATCGAGATCCGCCTCCGCGGTGGCCACCGCGAGCCGCTCGTGGGCGTTCCACGGGAGGACCACCAGGGCGATCCGGTCGCACCTCACGACGACCTGCCGGGACGCACCGCCGTCCAGGACGTTGCTCACCCGCAGCGCCAGGCTCTGCAGCACCGCGGCCATCGAGGCCAGGTACTCGGCGTCGGTGGGGTCCAGGCCGGCCGAGTGGTCCAGCACCAGACCGTCGGCGGAGAGCAGCACCGCGTGCCGCACCTGTGGGAGTTCGCGGACGAGACCTTCGATGATCACGTGCCGATCGTGCTGGCCCCCTCACGCAGGGCTTTCCCGCGGACGCACCATGGCGTGGTGTATCGCGGCAGCCGCGGCCTGCGGATCATCCGCGTAGAACTTGATCACCCGCGCCTCGCCGGGCCGGCCCAGCGGGCGGGTGAAGGGCACCGGCCGGCTCAGCTCCAGCACGACGTTCGTCTGCCAGGACAGCGCCACCGTGAACGTCTCGCCATCCAGGTCGAACCCCGGCCTGCCCGAGTGGTCCTCGGTCCGGGCGCGCACCGCCGCGATCGCGCTCACCGGGACCCGCACGTCGAGGAACGCGCCGTACCGCACGCGGACCTCGTCCGCCGACACCGAGTGCGGGTACACGGTGATCGAGCAGAGCAGGCCGACCACCAGCAACAGCGAGTACAGCTCGATCGCCGCCAGGACGAGGTGCACCACGATCCCGAACCCGACCAGCGCGAACAGCAGCCCCTCGACCACGGTCAGCACGACGAACACGACGAGCAACGGCCGCTGCGCCCGCGAATAACCGGCCGCGACGGCTCCCGGCGCAAGCGCTTTCCGCCGCCGCAAGGCGAGTCCGATGGACGCGAACAAACGGCGCTCGTTGCGCAGGTAATGCCCTACCCCCATGATCCCGACACTACTCGTCGGACTCCAAACCCCGCCGCGGCAACAGCAGTGGCGTGCCGAGCAGCAGCACGCCGGACACCGTGATCGCGAACAGCGGGCTCGTCAGCGTCCCCAGCACGCCCCACCCCGCCATCATCCCGGCCTGCAGCAGCTTGCTGCTCACGCTCCACGTGCTGAGCACCCGCGCCGCGTGGTCCGCCGGCGTGCGGTGCAGCCGTTCCGTCGCGTGGATCGGGTTGAAGACGCCCATGCAGGTGATCAGCAAGCCCTCCACGACGATCACCGTGACGAGCCCGGGCACGCCAGGGCCCACGAACGCCAGCCCCAGCGGGAAGATCGACCGCAGCCAGCCGGAGGCGGTCAGCACCCGGTGCCGCCCGTAGCGCCGCGCCAACCGGGCCGACAGCCGGGCGCCCGCGAACCCGCCGAGCGCCGGGACGCCGAACGCCAGCCCGTACTCCCACGCGGAAAACCGGTACTCGCCGAGCAGGAGGACCGCCAGGAGCGGCGTGGTGGCCATGATCAGGCCGCTCACCAGAATCGAATTGAGGAACAGCCGCCGCAGCACGGGATCCCGTGCGATCACGCGCGCGCCGGCGAGCAGGTCGGCCAGACGGAACCGCGCGACCCGGGGCGCCGCGACATCACCGCCGCGGATGCGCAGCACCGCGAGTGCCGACAGCAGGTAGCTCAGCGCGTCGGCCAGCACCGTCACCACCGGGCCGAGCAGGGCCACGAGCGCGCCTCCGACGGGCGGGCCCGCAGCGGTCGCCACCCAGCTCGTGCCCTCGAACCGCCCGTTCGCCGCGAGCAGCCGCGCCCGGGGCACGAGGTGCTTCAGGTACGCGCCGGACGCGGCGGTGAACCCGATGTTCGCGGTCCCGGCGACGACCGACACGACCAGCAACTGGCCGTAGGACAGCACATCGAAGGCGTACGCCGCGGGCACGCTGGCCATCGCGGCGAACCGGGCCAGGTCCATCGCGATCATCACCGGCCGCTTGGGCCGGTGCTCGACCCACCACCCGAGCGGCAGCGCGCAGACCGCCGCCGCGGCGAGCCCGGCCGCCTCCAGCAACGACACCGCGAACGCCGGCGCGTGCAGCACCCGCACCGCGATCAACGGGAACGCCCCGAAGGCGAGCCACGTGCCGTACGTGCTCACCGCGTAGGCCGACCACAGCCGGCGAAGATCGGCTTCCACGCCGCAGATCACAGCGGGCAGTGCGGAGGCGGATCAAACAACCGCCGCCCGGCGAGCCACAACCGGGAGTTGACCCTGCTTAGGCTGGCCCGGTGGACACCGAGGCAGTGCGATCGTTCGTCCGGGCGGCGGAGCTCGGGCAGTTGCAGCACGCGGCCGACGAGCTGGGCGTGACCCAGCAGGCGGTCTCGAAGCGGATCGCCGCCCTGGAGCGCGAGCTGGGCGTCCGCCTGTTCACCCGCACCGCCCGCGGAGTCGAGCTGACCGCGGACGGCCAGGCGTTCCTCCCGCACGCGCGAGGGGTCGTCGCGGGCGTGGACCGTGGCATCGCCGCCGTCCGGCCGGGCTCCCGTGCCCTGCGGATCGACGTCCTCGGCCTGCGCAGCGCACAGGCCGTCGTCCTGCACGACTACTGGCGATCACACCCCGGCACCGAACTGGACGTGGTGACGCTGCGCGTCGACGACCCCCGCGTGGCGGCGGCCGCCGTGCGGTCCGGCGAGGTGGACGCCTCGTTCCGCACCCTCCCCGATCCGGCCGCGCTGCCCGCCGACGTGCGCATGATCCACGTCTTCGACTCCGCGCTGGAACTCCTCGCCGGCCCCCGGCACCCGCTGGCCGACGCCCCGTCGGTGACGCCGGAGGAGCTGCGCGGGCTCCGGATCCGGGTGCCCGGCATCGCGCCGCGCAGCGAATGGGCGGAGTTCTACGACCAGCTGGTCACGGCGTTCGGCCTGTGCATCGACGCGGCGGGCCCGCACTTCGGTGACGAGGTGCTGCTCGAAGCGCTCGCCGAATCCGCCGAGGTGGCCACCCTGGTCGGCGCGCGCGACCGCTACACCTGGCCCACCCGGTTCGGCCTGCGCCGCATCCCGGTCGTGAACCCGGTGCTCGCCTACCCGCTCTCCCTGCTGGTCCCGGCGCACCCGCACCCGGGTCTGCGGCCGGTCCTCGCCCACTTCGCGAACCTGGCGCCACTGCCCGAACCGGTGTGGCGCCCGTCCTGGATCCGTCAGGAAGTCCAGCTCAGGGTCTCGCAGTCGACGAGCGCCCAGACCGTCTTGCCGCCGTCCGCCCGCGGCCGGTAGCCCCACGACAGGGCCAGCTTGTCGACCAGCACGAGGCCTCGCCCGCGCACGGCCCTCGGGTCCCCGTCCCCCAGCACGGGCGGCGACGGGGAACCGTCGTCGACTTCCACCAGGATGCGGTTCGCGTCCCGGGACAGCCGGATCCGGCCGGTCCCGCCGCCGTGGTCGTACACGTTGGTGATCAATTCGGTCGCGATCAGCTGCACCGCGACCACCCGGTCGTCGCCCAAGTCGGAAAGCTCGGCCGCCACCCACTGGCGCACCCGCACCAGCGGCGGCACCGTGTGCGGCAGGTCGAGCACCAATGCGCCCATCACCGACGCGTCATCCATCCCGCTCACCCACGCCCTGTCTGCTCAAAGCGTCACGAGCGATTGTCCCGCTCGCCGAACCGCGGCGTGTCCATGGCACACCCTCCGGGCCGGAAACACCAGCCCTGGCCCCCGTTGTGATCACGGCCATCTGGACTGCGAACCCAGGCCTACCTAATTTAGGATCGGCTTACCTAATCCGAGAGGCTTCCCATGCGTTTCCCCCGGCCGCGTGCGCGCGGTTCCCTCCTGGCTCTCCTCCTGGGCGCGGTCCTCGTGCTCGCGGGCTGCGGCTCGTCCGCGGAGCAGAGCGCGACCGAGCCGGCGACCCCGGCGAGCGGTCAGTTCCCGGTCACCATCCCGACCGCGTTCGGCGACGTGACGATCGAGCAGCAGCCCAAGCGGGTCGTCGCGCTCGGGTGGGGTGACGCGGAGGTCGCGCTGACCCTCGGCGTGCAGCCGGTCGGCGCCGCGGACTGGCTGCCGATCGGGGGCGACGGCGTCGCGCCGTGGATGCCGCAGGACAAGCACTACACGACCGCGCCGACGATGCTCGGCACGCTGGAGGTCAGCGCCGAGCAGGTCGCCGCGCTCAACCCGGACCTGATCCTGGACACCCGCGCGAGCGGCGACAAGGCCCGCTACGACCAGCTGGCCGCCCTCGGCGTCCCCGTGCTGAGCATCCCGGCAGGCGGCGAGGCCTACGCGACCACCTGGCAGCAGCAGCTCGACATGATCGGCAAGGCGCTCGGCCGGACCGCCGAGGCCGCGCAGGTGCGCAACGACCTGGACGCCAAGTTCCAGCAGGCCGCGGACGCGCACCCGGAGTTCAAGGGCAAGACCGTCGCGGTCGGCGCGAAGATGGCCACCTCCTACGGCGCCTACGTCAACGGCGGCGCGCGCATCGAGTTCATGGAGCGGCTCGGCTTCGCCCAGTCACCCGCGGTGCAGGCCCTGGCCGGGAAGGACTTCTACATCACCGTCTCGCCGGAGCGGATGGACCTGTTCAACGCCGACCTGACCGTGATCTCGCCGATCGGCATCGACGCGAGCCAGATCGACAGCGACCCGCTGTTCCAGGCGGTGCCCTCGGTCAAGGCCGGGCACGTGGTCGTGCTGTCGGACAAGACGATCTCGCAGGCCTTCGCCAGCGCGACCCCGCTGGGCCTGAGCTACGCGATCGACAAGGTGGTGCCGATGATCACCGAAGCGCTGGCACGCTGACCCGGTGCTCCGCGAAACCACGACCGCGCTCCCCCAGCGCCGCCGGGCCCCGCTCGGCCTCGGCCTGATCCTCGGGCTGGTGGTGCTGGGGCTGGCCGTGGTGGCCAGCATGGCGGTGGGGGCCAAGGGGCTCCCGCCGTCGGCTGTCGTCGACGCCCTGCTGCAGCACGACCCCGCGAACCCGGATCACGTGATCGTGTGGGAGGTCCGGATCCCGCGCACCCTGATCGGGGTGCTCGCGGGCGCCGCGCTCGGCCTGGCCGGGGCGATCATCCAGGGCGTCACCCGCAATCCCCTGGCCGATCCCGGGATCCTCGGCGTCAACGCGGGCGCGTCGCTGTGCATCGTGGCCGCCATCAGCCTGGCCGGGATCCAGTCGATGACCGGTTACGTCTGGTTCGCGTTCCTCGGCGCGGGCCTCGCGGCGGTCCTGGTCTACGGGATCGGCTCGCTCGGCCGGGACCGCGCCACCCCGTTGAAGATCGCGCTCACCGGCGCCGCGTGCGAGGCCGCGTTCCGGTCGCTGACCACCGGCATCCTGGTCACCGACAACGCCACCTACGAGCAGTTCCGGTTCTGGCAGGTGGGCGCGCTGGCCGGCCGCGATTCGTCGGTCGTGACGCAGGCCCTGCCGTTCCTGGTCGTGGGTTTCGTGCTGGCGCTGGCCTCCGCGCGCGCCCTCAACGGGCTGGCGATGGGTGACGACGTGGCCCGCGGGCTCGGGGTGCACGTCAACGCCGGCCGGGCGTTGTGCGCGCTGGCCGTGGTGATCCTGTGCGGCACCGCGACCGCGATGGCAGGCCCGATCGCCTTCGTCGGCCTGATGGTGCCGCACGCCGCGCGGCTGATCACCGGCCCGGACCACCGGTGGTTGCTGCCGTACTCGATGGTGCTGGCGCCGCTGGTCCTGCTGACCGCCGACGTCGTCGGGCGGGTGCTCGCGCAGCCCGGCGAACTGCAGGTCGGCATCGTGACGGCGGCGATCGGCGCGCCGGTGTTCATCGCGCTGGTGCGGCGGAAGCGGGTGCGTGGATGACCAGCGTCGTCGAGGTCCACCGCCGCACGGCGCGGCGCACCGCGGCCGTCACCGCCGTGCTGGCCGTCGCGGTGCTCGCGGTCTTCCTGCTCGCACTGTCCATCGGGGACTTCCCGATCGCCCTGCCCGACGTGGTGCGCACGCTCTTCGGCGGCGGCACCGTGCGGGACGACTACATCGTGCTGCGGCTGCGCCTGCCGCGCGCGCTCGCCGGCCTGCTGGTCGGGTTCGCGTTCGGCCTGTCCGGCGCCCTGTTCCAGCGGCTGCTGCGCAACCCGCTCGCCAGCCCGGACGTCATCGGCGTGACCGCGGGCTCGTCGCTGGCCGCGGTGCTGTGCCTGATCACCCTCGGCGTGTCCGGGCTGGTCGTGCCGGCCGCCGCGCTCACCGGCGGTCTCGCCACGTCGGTCCTGATCTACGCGCTGGCCTGGCGGCGCGGGGTCACCGGGCACCGGCTCGTGCTGGTCGGCATCGGGGTCGCCGCGCTGGCCGCGAGCGCCATGTCCTACCTGCTGACCCGCGCGGACGTGCGGATCGCCGCGCAGGCCCTGGTGTGGATCACCGGCAGCTTCAACCGCGTCGCCTGGGGCGAGGTGCGGATGGCCGCGGTGTTCCTGGTCGTGCTCGTGCCGGCCGCGTTGCTGCTCGGCCGCACGCTGACGGTGCTGGAGCTCGGCGACGACGCCGCCAAGGGGCTGGGCCTGCGGGTGGAACGGGTGCGGCTCGCGTTGCTGGCGCTGGCGGCCGCGCTGTGCGGGGTGGCGACGTCGGTCGGCGGGCCGATCGCGTTCGTGGCGTTCCTGTCGGGGCCGATCGCGACGCGCGTCCTGCGCACCGGCCGTCCCGGGCTGGTCCCGTCCGCGCTCGTCGGCGCGCTGGTCACGCTCCTCGCGGACTTCGCCGCGCAGCACCTGCTCAGCGGCGCCCACCAGCTGCCGGTGGGGGTCGTCACCGGCGCCGTCGGCGCGCCCTACCTGCTGTACCTGCTGGCCACCGCGAGCCGAGGAGCACGTTCATGACCGTCTGGCGCCCCGAGGACGCCGAAGTCGTCACCAGCGAGGCGGAACTGCGCGAGGTGGTCAGCCCGCCCGCGCCGGTGATCGCCGCGAAGGGGCTGGCCGGGATCGACGGGCTGAGCCGGAAGTTCATCGACGCCGCCACGCTGTACTTCGTCGCGACGACCGCGCCGGACGGCAGCCTCGACCTGTCCCCGCGCGGCGACCCGGCCGGCAGCGTCCTGGTCTTCGACGACAACCGCGCGCTGGCCTTCGCCGACCGGCCCGGCAACCGGCGGCTGGACACGATGCGGAACCTGCTGCGGCACCCGCGCGTGGGGATGCTGTTCGTGGTGCCCGGCAAGGAGGACGTGCTGCGGGTCAACGGTCGCGCGACGATCGTGCGCTCGGCCCCGTTCTTCGGCGAGCTGGCCGAGGGCGGGGTGAAGCCGGCGCTGGCCGTGGTGGTCGAGGTCGAGGAGCTGTTTTTGCACTGCGCCAACGCCTTCCGCCGCTCCGGCGTGTGGGACCCGGCGACCTGGCCGGACCAGGCGGACCTGCCCACCGGCGGTCAGCTGCTGAAGAACCAGCTGGAGACGGCGAAGCTCAAGGGTTGGTGAGCGGCGCGGCGTACCAGCGCCATTCGCTGAGTCGAGCTCGTCCCGGCAGCTCGCCCCGGCCGGTCGCCCACAGCAGCGTCGGCCACGGCTCGTCCGGGGCGACGTGCGGGAAGAGCCGTCGCAGCACGGGCTCGCACAGCTCCCCCGGCGGCTCCCAGGCCAGGCCGAGCCCGGTCGCCAGGTCGTGGGTGTGCACCAGGGTCTCCACGATCCCCATCGCCGCGAACCCGGCCGGGTCAGCCTCGCCCCAGACGTGCCAGGCCCGCACGTGCGCCGGGGTGGTGCGCACCATCGCGGTCAGCAGCGCCGCGCTCGCCTCCACGACGCGCAGCAGCCCGGCCGGGCCCGCGGAGCGGTCCGCGTGCACGGCGTTCGACGGGCCGCCCGGCCGCAGCCGCTGCCACAGGTAGGGCACCTCCCCGTGGCGGGGCGGGGTGCGCGGCCCGAGCCGGACCGCGTAGCCGAAGAAGTCGTCGGAGAGGTGCTCGGCGGTTTCCCAGCAGCTCCAGTCGAGATCGCCCGCGGGAACGTCCCAGTCGGCGTCGATCGCGGTGCGCAGCGTGCCGAGCGCGAGCTGGACGGCGTCGTCGAGGTGGTCGGCGTTCATCTCACTCATGATCCCCCGAGCGGCATCCGCCAGGTGTAGCGCCGTTCCCCGTCTCCGGTGTCGAGGGTCAGCGACCCGCCGAGCTGGTCCGCGCGCCGGGCCAGCGCGGTCAGGCCCAGTTCGGCGATGCCGGCGGGCAGGACGAGCCCGCGGACCGTCAGCTCGCCGACCACGTGGGGCGGCTGGACGCCCACCGACACCGTCACCTGCGCAGTCCGGTCCCGCACCTCGCCGACCAGCACTTCGGACAGGACCGCGATCAGGTGCTGCTCGGCCCGTTCGCCGAGCACGCCGTTGAGGCGGGGGTCCAGCCGCGAGGTGGTGGCGAACCCCTGCGCCTCGGCGGCGTGGTCGATGAGGTCCTGGATCCGCTCGCGGAAGGTCCGCCCGTCCGGGCGCACTCCCGCGGTGCGGAACACCGCGCTCTGCAGCTCCTGCACCACGCCGTCCAGGGCGACGACCACACCGCGCACGCGCCGCGCCGGTTCGTCCCGGATGATCAGCTCGGCCGCGGAGCTCAGCTCGAGCCCGAGCTGGAACAACCGGCTCACCACCGACCCCTGCAGGTCGCGGGCGATCCGGTCGCGGTCCTCCAGCAGCAGCAGGCGAGCGGTGTCCCGCCGCCGGTCGCCCAGTTCCAGCGCCAGCTCGGCCTGCGTGGCGAACGGCTCCAGCGGCACGATGGCCGGGCTGCCCAGTCCGCTCCGGCCCGGCGGGTTCGTGACGACCAGGACGCCACGGACCTCCTCCTCGTGGCGCAGCGGCACCGCCACCGCGACGCCGTCGCCGGTCACCCGCACGCCGGGCCTCCCGGTGCGGCGGACCTCCTCGGCCAGCGCGGCCGGGTCCACGGCGGCGTCCCCGGCCTCCGCGGCGACGGCGAACCGGTCGCCTTCCCGCAGGAGGACGCACCCGCTCGCGGCGTCGGCGATCTCCTTGGCCCGCAACGCGATCAGCCGCAGCACCACCTCGGGTGGCGCGTCGGCGAGCATCGCGGTGGTGATGTCCGTGGCGGCGGCCAGGCGCTGGTTGGTGCGCTCCAGTTCCTTGCTGCGGGCGTAGACCTCCGCCTGCCCCGCCTGCATCTCGGCCGCGTCCTGCCGCGGCAGTCCCAGTTCGCGGAGGACCTCGGTGACCTCCTCGACGCGGTGCAGGATCATCCGGACGCTGCCGTCGTCGTCCAGGACCGGCACGTTGACCGGGCTCCAGAACCGGTGCTCGACCTCGTCCGGACGGCCGGCCACGGCCACGTCGAACTTGAGCAGCGCCATCACGTTCCGCTCGGCGGTGGCCAGCACGCGGTCCAGCGAGGCGCGCAGCGCGCGGGCGGCCTCCGGGTCGTCCGGGAAGGCCTCGAACACGTCGTGGCCCACGAGCTCGGCGCGCGGGCGCCCGGACACCTTCTCGTACGCGTCGTTGACCGCGACGATCACGAAGTCCCTGGACAGCAACGCACTCGGCGTCGCTCCCGCGCGGAACACCGCCTCGAAATCGACACGGTCCGACATCTCCACATTCCAGCTCACGCGACGCCGGGCGGGTAGGTAGCGGCGCAACCTAGGTGGCTCTGCTACTTTGTCGGCGTGGATCAGGAGCGGCGGGCCCAGTGGTTGCGCGGCGTGCTGGACCCGTGCGTGCTGGCGCTGGTCGAGCGGCGCGAGTCCTACGGGTACGAGCTGGCGCAGGCGCTGGACGCGGCCGGGCTCGGCCCGATCCAGGGCGGCACGCTGTACCCGGTGCTCCTGCGGTTGCAGCGGACCGGGCTGCTCACCGCGAGCTGGCGGGAGGGCTCGGCCGGTCCCGCGCGCAAGTACTACCGGATCACCGCCGCCGGCGCCGAGAAGCTGCGCCTGACCAGGGCCGACTGGCGCGAGTTCACCGCCGGCGTCGCCGCGGTGCTGGGGGAAGGAGCGACGCGATGAACGTCGACAACTGGCTGACGGCGCTGGCCGGGGAGCTGCACCGGCACGGTGTCAGCCCGGACGTGGGCCGCAACGTGGTCGCCGAGGCGGCCACGCACCTGCGCGACAGCGGCGAGCACCCGCTGCGGGTGTTCGGCCCGCCCGCGGTCTACGCGGCGGCGGTCGTGGACAGCGTCGGCCGTGCGCCGCGCCGGGGCGGGCGGGTGCTGCTGGAAGCCGTGGGGATCACGAAGAAGTACGGCAAGCGGGTCGTGCTGTCCGATGTGGACCTGACGGTGCGGTCCGGGCAGATCGCGGCGGTGGTGGGCGCCAACGGCTGCGGCAAGAGCACGTTCCTGCGGATCTGCGCGGGCATGGCGGGCGCGGACGGCGGCGAGGTGCGGGTGCACGGCTCGCTGGGCTACTGCCCGCAGGCCGGTGGCACGGCGGACTTCCTGACGCCGGACGAGCACTTCGTGCTGATCGGCGCGGGCCGCGGCCTGACGCGGGAGGAGGCGCGCTCGTCCGGGCGCTCGCGCGCGGCGGTGCTCGACTGGCAGGCCGAGCCGGCGCAGGCACGGCACCTGTCCGGCGGGACGCGGCAGAAGCTGAACCTGGTGCTGGCCGGTCTGGGCGATCCGGACGTGCTGCTGCTGGACGAGCCGTACCAGGGGTTCGACCGCGGGACCTACCTCGACTTCTGGGAGCAGGCGTGGCGGTGGCGCGACGCCGGGAAGGCCGTCGTCGTGGTCACGCACCTGCTCAACCAGGCCGACCGGGTCGACCTGGTGCTCGACCTGACCGGGAGGAACCGATGACCAGGTTCGCCACCGTGGCGGAGATGGCGCTGCGCGAGATGCTGCGGCGCCGGTCGGTGCTCGTCATCCTGGCGGTGCTGCCGCTGGCGTTCTACCTCAGCAGGCGGGGCGACCACTTGGGCCAGTCCGTGCGGTTCGTGTGCCTCGGCCTGGGGTGGGCGCTGAGCACGGCGGCGTTGTTCGCGGGGAGCGCGGCGCGGGAGATCGAGCCGCGCCTGCGGTTGTCCGGGTACCGCAGCCACCACCTGTACGTCGGGCGGCTGGCCGCGCTGTGGGCGGTCGGGGTCGCGCTGGCCGTGCCGTACTTCCTGTTGATCCTGGTGGACCAGGACGGCGTGCGGCACGGGCCGGTGGCGCTGATGATGGCGATCATGGTGGCCGTCTCGGCGCCCTTCGGGCTCGCCCTGAGCGCCATCCTGCCCCGCGAACTCGAGGGGACGCTGGTGCTGCTGGTGGTGGTCGGGCTGCAGATGATGACCGACCCGGGCAGCGCACTGGCTCGGGTGCTGCCGTTCTGGTTCAGCAGGGAGATCGGCACGTACGCGATCGACGGCGTGGACAGCGGGTACCTGGTGCGCGGGGTGCTGCACGGGGTGGTGTGCGCGGTGGTGCTGCTGGCCGGGGTGGCGGTGGCGTCATCCCTCCGCCTGCGGCAGCGGTCGCACCTGAAGTTCGTCGCACCCCGCTGATGGCCTGGGCCCGGCGTACCGTGGCCGGCCCATCCCGCGTGACGCCGGGCCGCCCGGGTGAGCGCGGATGAGGCCATCCGGCTCCTGCCGGTGACGGCGCTCGTGCGGTTCCGCGACGAGCGAGCGGAGGTGCCGGGGCCCGGACCGCCCGGGCCACCGACGGTTCGCCGCGCAACCTGCCCGCGCCCACTCATCCCGCCCGACGCCCGGGCCACCCGGCCCACTCCTCACCTTCATCCCGGCCCCGCCCACGAAGTGGCCCGACCACCTCGCCGGTCAACCCCTCGGCGCCCCGCCCACCCCGCGCGACGCCCGGACCGCCGACGTTCGCCCCGTGATCCGCCCACCGCCCGCCCACCCCGCCCGACGCCGGAACCGCCGACGTTCGCCCCGTAATCTGCCCACCACCCGCCCACCCCGCCCGACGCCCGTGAACCCTGGTCCCCACCCGGCCCGCTCCCCCTCCGCCACTGGCGTCCGCGGAGAGGACTGAACCACCTCGCCGCTCAGCCCCACGAAAGTTGTGGTCCGAACGGAGTCACTTCTTCCTGTTCGCGACCTTCCAGTGGCCAGTTCGCGACAGACATCTTCCTACCGTGCGCAGAAGTGGTTAGTTTCCCAGAGCATCAGTAGCCCGCTGCTGGGAGGGCAGAGATCAATGTCGATCCGACCCCGAATCACGCTGCCGGCCGGTCTCCGGGCGGACGTGAAGTGACCGCGACGCTCGACCAACCCCTCAGAGTCCTCACCGGCGAGGAGCTGGCCGTCCTCGCCCTGCTCGCCGACGGCCTGCCGATCGACGCGGTCGCGCGGCGGCTCAACCTGTCCAAACGCACGGTGCAGCGCCGGATCAGGCGGATCTGCGACCGGCTGGACGTGCACGCCCCGATCCAGGCCGTGGTCTGGGCCGCGCGGCACAAGCTCATCTGAACCCGAGCGGGGAAAACCCGCGCAGTCCGAGCGAGGGATGGTATGCGCTACCGACGTGTCCACGAACCGAACCGGTCCAGACGCCGGTTCCGCCGGGTGCTGGCCCAGTTGTGCGGGCTGGTCCTGCTCACCGCCGTGCCAGTGCTGCCCGCACTCGCGGCGCCGGCACCCGCGCCACAGCAACAGCAACAGCAACAGGCCCCCGACCCCATCCGGGTCCTGGTCTTCCACGGCCCGTCCGACCGCCAGGCCGACCCCGTGAACACGGCCGCCGCGGCCGTCCAGGAACTCGGCCGCACCGGCGGGTTCCAGGCCGACGTGGCCGCCGACCCCGCCGTCTTCACCCCGGCCAACCTGGCCCGTTACCGCGGGATCGTGTTCCTGTCCGCCAACTCCGTGACGCTCAGCGCCGCGCAGGAGGACGCGCTCAAGGCGTTCGTCGCGGCGGGCAACGGGTTCGTCGGCGTCCACGACGCCGCCCGCGCGCAGTCCACATCGGACTGGTTCACCGGCCTGATCGGCACCCGGCCCGCCACCAGCCCCGATTCGGTGCAGCAGGCCGTGGTCGACGTGACCGACCGGCAGCACCCCGCCAACGCCGGCCTCCCGCTGAACTGGACCCGCTCCGACCAGTGGCTGAACTGGAGCCCGAACCCGGTCGGCCAGGTGCACACGATCGCGCAGGTCGAGGAGTGGAAGTACCAGCCGGGCCAGGGCAGCAACGGCGCGTTCCACCCGGTGTCCTGGTGCCGCGACTACGACGGCGGCCGCTCCTTCTACACCGGCATGGGCCGCACCGTCGAGAGCTGGACCACCGACCAGCTCTTCCGCGGCCACCTGCTCGGCGCGATCCGCTGGACCACCGGCATGGTGCGCGGCGACTGCAAGGCCACGATCGCCTCGAACTACACCGTGGAGCGGCTCACCAAGCCGAACCAGCCCGGCCAGCTCGACCAGATCGGCGAACCGCACGGCCTGACCATCGCCCCCGACGGCAAGGTGTTCTACATCGGCAAGGCCGCCTGCCCGTCCGGTCCGATCGTGGACTGGAACGACCCGAACGTCGGCCTCGGCTGCGGCACCATCCACCAGTGGGACCCGAAGACCAAGCAGGTCAAGCTGCTCACCACGCTGCCCGTGATGGGCAACCGCGGCAGCGGTGACGAACTGGTCAAGAACGAGGAAGGCCTGGTCGGCATGACGCTCGACCCGGACTTCGCGCGCAACGGCTGGTTCTACGTCTACTGGATGCCGCACGAGTCCATCGACCGGGAGAAGCGGATCGGCCAGCGCACGGTGTCCCGCTTCACCTACGACGCCGCGCGGCAGACCATCGACCAGGCCACCCGCAAGGACCTGCTGCACTGGCCTGCCCAGATCCACAGCTGCTGCCACGCCGGCGGCGGCATGGCCTTCGACGACGCGGGCAACCTCTACATCGGCGTCGGCGACAACAACTCCTCCGGCGGCTCCGACGGCTACTCCGGCAACAACTGGACCGCCGAGTACCAGGGCGTCTCGTTCCAGGACGCGCGCCGCACCTCGGGCAACACCAACGACCTCAACGGCAAGATCCTGCGCATCCACCCGGAGCCGGACGGCACCTACACGATCCCGCAGGGCAACCTGTTCACCGGCGCCGAGGAGGGCGGCGGCAAGACCCGGCCGGAGATCTACGTGATGGGCGTGCGCAACATCGCCCGCCTGGCGATCGACCGGCAGCACGACTGGCTCACCGCGGGCTGGGTCGGCCCGGACGCCGGCGCCCCGAACCCCGAACTGGGCCCGGCCAAGTACGAGACGGCCACCGTCATCACCTCGGCGGGCAACCAGGGCTGGCCGTACTGCATGGGCAACCGGCAGCCCTACCGCGACCGCAGCAACACCGACGCCAGCGTGCTCACCGGCTGGTACGACTGCGACAACCTGAAGAACACCTCGCCGCGCAACACCGGCCTGGTGGACATCCCGCCCGCGCGGGACAACGCGATCTGGTACTCGCCGCAGGGCGGCGGGCCGGTCTACCCGGCGCGCGCGGACGGCAGCGGCATCCCGTCCTATGTGGAGTCCGAGGCGACCTACACCGAGCCCTACCTCAAGGGCGGCGGGCAGGCCGTGATGTCCGGCCCGACCTACCACCGCGCCGAGGTGAACACCGCCAGCGGCGTCGCCTGGCCGGCGTACTGGGAGGACAAGTGGTTCATCGGTGACGAGTCCAACGGCAACAACCGCATCGCGGTGACACTGGACCCGGCGCGCGTGCCCACCCAGGGCGCGCCCGCGTTCGCCGAGGACCTGCGGCAGATCATCAAGGGCGGCGGAGGCGAGGGCGGCCTGCAGAGCTGGATGGACGCCAAGTTCGGCCCGGACGGCGCGCTGTACCTGCTGGACTACGCCGGTGGCTTCTTCAGCCTCGACCCGAACCAGAAGCTGCTGCGCATCACCTACCACGGCGGCGCGGCGACCCCGGCTCCGGAGTCGGCGACCGTCGGGACCACCACCCAGGCCGGCCCGATGACCATGGCGTTCAACAGCGCCAAGGCCGGCGGGGTCGCGTGGCGCTGGGACTTCGGGGACGGCACCACCTCCACCGAGGCCAACCCCCAGCACACCTACCTGCGCGGCGGCACCTACTACGCGACACTGGAGGTCACCTACGCCGACGGTACGAAGGCCACCGCGAACCTGCCGGTGACCGTCAGCTGCCCGGCGCCGGACGCCCGGCAGAAGGTGTGGTTCCTGGACGGCGAAACCGCGGTGCCCAACCGCAACATCGGCCTCGGCTGCACGATCAACGACCTGGTCGACGACGAGCGGCCGTGGGCGAGCCACGACGCGTTCACCACGTACGCCACCGACGTGGTCACGAAGCTGCGTGGCTTCGGGCTGTTGTCCGACAAGGAGGCCAACCAGCTGATCCGGGCCGCCTCGGCGTCCCAGGTGGGCCGGTCCACCGCCTACGAGTGGCTCTTCGACGGCACCTCGATGAACGGCTGGACCCAGGCGCCGGACGGCCGGTTCGACCTGCAACCCGACGGCACCCTGCACAGCGCCGGTGGCATGGGCATGCTGTGGTACTCCGGCAAGGCGTTCGGCGACTTCTCGGTGCGGCTGCAGTTCCGCGACGTGGCGCCGGCCGGTGACCGGGCCAACAGCGGCGTGTTCACCCGGTTCCCCGACGTGCGGACCCCGCTGGAGCAACGCCCGCCGGGCAGCTGCGGCACGGTCGGCTCGGCGCGGACGTCGCAGGCGTGGGTCGCGATCTACTGTGGACAGGAGATCCAGATCAACGACAACACCGCGGGGGATGCGCAGAAGACCGGTTCGGTCTACAACTTCTCCCAGGTGGGGCTGGACCGGGCGATGCCGACGCCGAAGGGCGTGTGGAACGACTACGAGGTGCGGGTGACCGGCCAGCACTACACGATCATCCGCAACGGCGTGGTGATCAACGAGTTCGACAACACGCCCGGCAAGCAGTCCTCGCGCGCCGGTGACCCGCCGACCGATCTGCGGCAGTTCTTCAGCGGGTTCATCGGGCTGCAGAACCACAGCGACCGCGACGTGATCGAGTTCCGCAACATCCGGGTGCGGCAGCTCTAGCAATCCCGATCCCCGGTGGCGCCGCCGCGGCGGCGCCACCGGGCTCCACCCTGCGAGGAATCCCATGAGAATTCTGCGTGGCGCGCTGGTGGCCGCGACGGCGGGACTGTGCCTGCTCACCGGCACGACCACCGCCGCGATCGCCGAGCCCGTGCCGATCACCGCGGCGGCGGAACAGGTGCTGACCTGGACCGCCGACGACAGCCTGACCGAGTACGCGTCCGCGCCTGCCACGGCGGTCGCGGGCGCGGCGACCATCGTGTTCGAGAACAGCACCGAGACCGGCAACACCACCGGCATGACCCACACGCTGACCTTCGACACCTCGACGCCGGGCTACAACCACGACGTCGACCTCAACATCACCGCCAGCCCCCTGGACGCCGAGCACGGGCTGCACCAGGCGCAGGTGACCCTCACGCCGGGCAAGTACCGCTACTACTGCGCGATGCCCGGGCACACGATGAGCGGCGAGCTGATCGTCACCGAGAGCGGCGAGCAGGACACCACGCCACCGGAGGTGACCGCGACCGTCGACGGCACCACCGACCCCGACGGCAACTACGTCGGCACCGCCACCCTCACCCTCACCGCGACCGACGACAGCTCCGGCGTCGGCACCGTCGAGTACACGCTCGACGACGACACCTACCGCCCCTACACCGGCCCGGTCACCATCACCGCGCCGGGCGCGCACACCGTGCACTACCGCGCCACCGACAAGGCGGGCAACGCCAGCGACCCCAAGACGCTGGTGATCAACGTCGTGCAGCCGAACGAGGACACCACCGCGCCGGTGGTGAACGCCAGCGTCGCGGGCGAGCGCAACGACGCCGGGAACTACGCGGGCAGCGCCACCGTGACGGTCACCGCGACCGACGGCGAGTCCGGCGTGGCGAAGATCGAGTACACAATGGACGGCGGCGCGTACGCGACCTACAGCCAGCCGCTGGTGCTGGGCACCGGCACGCACACCCTGACCTACCGCGCCACCGACAAGGCCGGCAACACCAGCGAGCCGAAGACCCTGACGGTCAAGGTGGATCCGCTCGGCGACGTCACGGCGCCGTTCGTGACCGCCGACCTGGACGGTGAGCTGAACACCGAGGGCTCCTACGCCGGCAAGGCCACCCTCGTCCTGGCGGCCACCGACACCGAGTCCGGGATCGCCTCCATCGAGTACGACCTGGACGGCGCCGGTTTCGTCCGCTACGGCCAGCCGGTGACCATCACCGCGGTCGGCACGCACATGCTGCACTACCGCGCGACCGACCGGGCCGGCAACACCAGCGCCGTGCAGATGCTGTCGTTCACCATCGCCGAAGCGGGCGACCTGACCCCGCCGGTGGTCACCGTGCAACTGGCCGGGCCGCAGAACTGGTCGTGGGACTACGTCGGCCCGGTGACGGTCACCCTGGCCGCGACCGACGAGGCCTCCGGCGTCGCGCGCATCCAGTACTCCTTGGACGGCAACGTGTTCACCCGCTACAACAAGCCGTTCGTCGTCGACCGCGTCGGCACCCACACGGTCCGCTACCGCGCCACCGACGAGGCGGGCAACACCAGCGAGATCGGCAGCGTCACGTTCACCGTCGTGTCGTCGAGCGGCCCCTCGAAGCAGGAGCGGCAGCCGAACCCGGCGTTCGAACGCATGGTGTGACTCCCCTCCACGAAAGGACCTTTCCATGGCCAAGATGACGCGGCGCGCCGTGCTCGGCACCGCGGCGGCCGGGCTGGCCGCGTCGGTGCCCGGCGTCGCGGCGGCCGCCCCGGTGCGGGCGCAGGGCACGACCCGGCGGATCACGATGTACGCCGAGAAGATCTCCGACGAGCTGTACGGCTACGGGCTCGCGCCCGGCGGGGCGACGGTGCCCGGGCCGGTGCTGGAGATGTGGGAGGGCGACACCCTCGAGATCGACCTGGTCAACACGACCGACCGCGTGCTGTCGCTGCACCCGCACGGCGTCGACTACGACGTGAACTCCGACGGCACCCTGATGAACGGGTCCGCGGTGATGCCCGGCCAGACCCGGCGCTACACCTGGCGCAGTCACGTGGGTTACCGGCGGGCGGACGGGTCGTGGGCGGAGGGCACGGCGGGTTACTGGCATTACCACGACCACGCGATGGGCACCGAGCACGGCACCGAGGGTGTGCTCAAGGGCCTGTACGGGGCGCTGGTGGTGCGGCGGCAGGGCGATCTGCTGCCGAAGCGGCAGTTCACCGTGGTGTTCAACGACATGATGATCAACAACCGGGCGCACCACGACGCGCCGACGTTCGAGGCGAACCTCGGCGAGCGGGTGGAGTGGATCGCGATCGGGCACGGCAGCAACTTCCACACCTTCCACCTGCACGGGCACCGCTGGCTGGACAACCGGACCGGCATGCGCACCAGCGAGTACGACCCCAGCCCCCTGATCGACATCAAGGACCTCAACCCCGGGGTGTCGTTCGGGTTCCAGGTGATCGCCGGTGAGGGGGTCGGGCCGGGGATGTGGATGTACCACTGCCACGTCCAGAACCACTCGGACATGGGGATGGCGGGGATGTTCCTGGTCCGCAACGCCGACGGCACGATGCCGGCCGGTGTCCACGAACACTGATTTCTGGGAAGGAGAGCGTCATGTGTGGTGGAGTTCCGGTCGTCTTCGACCGGCGCAAGTTCCTGGCGGGCGTGGCGGCGACCGCGGCCGGGGTGGCGGTGGTGGGGGCTGCTCCGGTAGCGGCCGCGTCGCCGGGGCGGCGGATCCCGAACAGCCGGATCGGGCTGCAGATGTACTCGGTGCGGGACGCGTTCATGTCACAGCCGGAGGCGGTGCTGCGGGCGCTCGCGCGGGCCGGGTACCGGAACCTGGAGTTCGCCGGATTCCCCGGTGGCACGGATCCGGCGCACGCGCGGGAGATCCGGCCGCTGCTGGACAAGTACGGCCTGCGGGCGGTGTCCAGCCACCACGGGTACGCGGAGTTCCTCGACGAGGCGCGGGTCGGTGAGCTGATCGAGATGGCGCGGATCCTGGGGCAGCGCTACATCGTGTGCCCCGGCGGGGTGCCAGACACGGCGGAGGGTTTCGCCGAGGCCGGGCCCGCGTTCAACCGCGCCGGGGAGCGCATCCGCCGGGCGGGGATGAAGCTGGGGTACCACAACCACACCAGCGAGTTCACCGGTCATGGTCCGGACGGGCGGACCTTCTACCAGATCCTGCTGGACAGTTCCGATCCCGAGTTGCTGTACCTGGAGCTGGACATGGGGTGGTCGTCCGCGGCGGGGCTGAGCGCGCAGGAGAACGTCGAGCTGATCCGGGCCAACCGGGGCCGGATGCTGCTGGCGCACGTGAAGGACCTGGACGCCAACGGCAATCTGGCGGACCTGGGCACCGGGGTGGTCGACTACCGCACGATCCTCAGCGGGGCGACCCGCCTGGGCATGCGCGAGTTCATCATCGAGAACGACGACCAGAGCAACCCGCTGACCGATTCGCGGGCCGACCGCATGCACGACTACCTGGCCGCGCTGCGCCTGCGGTAACCGCGGCAGCGGTAGCCGCGGCAGCGGCAGCCGCGGCAGCGGCAGCGATAGCCGCGGCAGCGGTGGGGGTTCCGGCTCCGGCGGGGTTTGGCAGGCCCGCCGGAGCCGGACCACGCCGCCGCCGGCACGAAGGCCGGCAGCCGCGCGCCGCGCGGCCCCCACCACGAGGTTCGATCCCCACGGCATCCCCCGCGCCCGCCGCACGGCCCACTCCCCCGTCCGGCGGTCAGATCATCTCCCGCCGCACCACCCACACCGGCGCATCCGGCCACGCCAGCCCAGCACGGGCCCCCCACCGCATCCCGCACCAAGCTCGCCGCCTCAGATCATCTCCCGCCGCACCGCCCACACCACCGCTTCGATGGGCGTCGCCACGCCGAGGCGGTCGCAGACGGCCCTGATGCGGCGTCGCACGGTCCGGCCGGACAGGCCCACCCGGCCGCCCACCTCCTCCGGCGACAGCCCCTCCGCCAGCAGCCCCAGCAGCACCAGGTCACCGCGGGGCAGGTCGGTCACCTCTGCCACCCCGCGATCGTCATCGCCCGGACCGCGCCGGGTCAATGACAGAACAAGACAAGACGTCACACCGCGGCGGCCGGGTCGAGCCGGTCCCACCCGCCGGTCGGCAGGGGCCGCACCTCCCGCACCCACGAAGCCCGCACGTACGGCAGGCACACCTGAACCGGCTCGCCCACAACCGGCCCCAGCTCCCACGCGCACTCCCGCCCCTCCAGCGACGCGGCGAGGAAGTCGTTCCACCGCCCGTAGTCCGACTCCACGACCAGCTCAGCCGGCGCGTCGAACTCGACCGTCGCGAACCCGCGGCTCAGCTCGTGCTCGGCGTCGAACAGCAACATCGCGTCGATCAGCCGCAGCTCCCCGTGCCACGCCCACACCGGCGGCCGCCCACCGGTGCCGACCCCGGCTCGCTCCATCGCCGCCACCATCGCCCGGTACGGCGTCACGAGCCCGGGCGGCACGCGGTCCCAGTCGCCGACGAGGTCGCCGGTCACCCTGGACAGCGGCTGGAAAGTACGCAACAACACGATCACCGAGGCTAACGAGGGCCGCCCCGCGGCACCTCCGGGTAATTCCCGGAACCGGTGAGCAGCTCGACCACCGCGCCGACCCCACCGCGCTCGAAGGCCGCCCGCTGCCGCGACGCCCCGCCGCCGGCCGCCACCAGCGACGGCACCGCCTGCTCGGCGAACTCCTTCGCGCCACCGTCCAGGTGCGGCCGGACCTCGTCCAGCAACCGGGCGAGCACCACCGGAACCGGCCGCAGCACCCGGTCCACCGGGTCGACGCAGGTCCCGTCCAGGCCGTCCCGCGCCGCGCGCCACAGGTCGGCCCGCAGCACCTCCTGCGGCACCCGCGGCGCGTCCACCCCGTCCCCGATCCGGGCGAAGGCCGTGGCGGCGAGGCCCTGCGCGAGCACCGCGAGCAGCGCCGCCTCCCGTTCCGTCGCCGCCACGTCGCACACCCGGATCTCCACCGTCGGGTGGCGCGGCGACAGGCGCATGTCCCAGTAGAGGTTCCCCGGGTCCATGATCGCGCCCGACCGTGCCATCTCGTCGACGAGCTCCTCGTACTGCCCCGCCGTTTCGGCGTAGGGCGGCGGGCCGCCGCTGGGCCAGCGGGACATCGCCAGGTACCGCCAGCTCGCGTACCCGGTGTCGGCGCCCTCGGCGAACGGCGAGTTGGCGCTGACCGCCAGCAGCACCGGCAGCCACGGCCGCACGTGGTTGATCACCCGCACGCCGGTGTCGGAGTCCGGGACGCCGAGGTGGATGTGGCACCCGCACACGTGTGCCGTGCTCATCAGCCCGCGGAAGTGGTCGGCGATCCGCCGGTACCGACGGCCGGGGCTCAGCCGCACCGGATCGGCGCTCATCGGCGGGGACCCGGCGGCCAGCAGCCGCAGACCGGCGCTCGCCGCGCCGTCGCGCAGCCGCGCCCGCTGGTCCCGCAGGCACTCGAGCAGCTCGTCGGACTGCTCGCACACCGGCGTGACCGACTCGACCTGGCAGCTCACCATTTCCGGCTGCAGCTCCCCGGCCACGTCGTCGGACCCGGCGAGCACGGCAGGCGCCGCGGCCGCGAGCCGGTTGCGACGGTCGATCAGCAGGAACTCCTCCTCGACGCCCACGGTGACGGTCATGCCGCCCCCAGCATCGCGGCCGCGATCGCGTCGGCGTCGCGGCAGAACGGGCTGTCCTGGCCGGGCCGTCCGGTGCCGACCTGGGTGAACCACCGGGTGTTCTGCGTGATCACGCCCAGCGCGTGGATGTCCGGGGCCGGCTCGCCGCGCGCGTCGACCACCCGGAACGGCGCGGGCGTGACCGCGAGCCCGCCGGTGGCGAAGGACTCCCCCGTCGCCGGGTCGGTGTTGACGAACTCGCTGATCAGCCCGTCGGCGAGCATCTGCCGGAGCAGCGGGTTGCGGTCCCGCGCCAGGTCCGGGCCGGGGGCCCGAGCGTCGATCAGGGTGCCCGCGTTGCGCCGCGATCCGGCCACCCGCGGCGAGGAGATCGTGAAGCCGGCGTCGATCCGCGCGTCCGGGCCGACGACGTCCAGCACACCGGCGTCGAGGAGCGCGACCAGCTGCTCGACGTGGTCCGGCGGCGGCCCGGCGGACAGCAGGAAGTTCGCCGGCACGAACCGGGACAGGAAGTCGCGGTGCGACGAGGGCAGCAGCCCGCCGAAGTCGACGATCCCGGGCAGCGCGGGCCGCAGGGTGCGCAGCATCTCCAGCGCCGCCTTGACCGGGCTGCCTTCCGGGCCGCGCCTGCTCTCCGCGACGTCCCGCACCAGGACTTCCCGCAGCCGCGCCCGGAACTCCGCCGGGTCCGCAAAGGACAGTCCGTCGAACGGGCGCGCCAGCTCCTCCGGTCGCAGGGGCGGCACGTCGGTGAGGCCGAACGCGGCGAGCACCTTGCCCGTGCGGCGCTCGTCCACGCGGTCGCGCTTGTCCACGACGTCCGGGAACGCGGCGGTGAAGCGCGCGGCCTCGTCCTCGCCGTCGCGGAGGCCGACGATCCGGCGGTAGTAGGCGTGCTCGACCTCCGCCCAGATCAGCGGTTCGACCTCGGCGGCGAAGTCCAGTTTGGTGCTGCCGCGCGCGTCCAGCGCGGCCGTGCGCAACCGGTCCAGGCGGGCGGTGGTGAGCAGCACCGGGTCCGGGGCGAGGTCGGGGCGGTGCACCTGGGCGCGCGCCAGGAAGGGCAGACCGCTGCGCGACCCGGCGACGATCAGCGGTTCGTCGCCGCTCGGCACGTACCGCAGCTTTCCCTCCGCGCGGGTGAACCGGCCGCCGCGGCCGAGGGTCAGCGACCGGACGACGTCGTAGAACGTGAGGCCGAGCCCGCGAACCGCGACGGTCTCCCCGGCGAGGATGTCGTCGAGCGGCAGGTCGGCGGCAATGCCCGGCCCGAGGACCCGGCCGCTCGCCCGGAGCCGCCGGTCCTCCTCGGACGGTTCCAGGTCGCTGTGGCCGGTGGTCAGAACGACTTTGTCGGCGAGGATCGTCCCGTCCGGCAGCCTCAGCCGCAGCCCACCCGCCGCGCGGGTCAGCGCGGTCACGTGGGCGGCCACCGGCCGGATCTTCACCCCGTCCGGCGCTTCGGCACACAGGCGGTGGAACGTGTCGCGCAGGTAGGCGCCGTAGTGACGGCGGGAGGGATACTCGTGCGGCGCGACTGCCGACCACGCCGCGAAGTCCCGTCCGGGGAACGGGCTGTCCGGGGAGTGCGCGGTCAGTTCACCGGCCGTGGCGTTGGTGGCGTACCACCCGGACTGCCGGGTGCGCCAGACGCGTCCCGGCCCTGGCTCGACTGGCTCGACCGCCCAGATCGTCACGGGCCGCGGAGCAGCCGCGAGCCGCACGACGAGCCGTTCCAGCACGGACAACCCCCGAGGCCCGACGCCGATGACCGCCAGGGACAGGGGCCGTCGTGATCTCATACGGCTCGGGTACCAAAACGATCAGGAGCGAAACCCGAGCGGTGGGTGAGCCTCCCCTCCTCGGTGGAGGGGTGAGGGCCTCGCTGTCGGCCCAGAGCTCACCCGGCGGGCGAGCCGCTACGCCTGCGTAGCCTTCGAATCCCAGACCCGGTGACAGCAGGGCGCCCCCAGCCCTCGCGCCACCCAGCAGACGAGCCGCTACGCCCGCGTAGCCTCC
The DNA here is from genome assembly GCF_040614175.1 of Amycolatopsis sp. NPDC006131. Classification (NCBI taxonomy): domain Bacteria; kingdom Bacillati; phylum Actinomycetota; class Actinomycetes; order Pseudonocardiales; family Pseudonocardiaceae; genus Amycolatopsis; species Amycolatopsis sp. NPDC006131. The sequence continues at coordinate 158 of NZ_JBEXTX010000032.1, read as the reverse complement.
AGCTCCCAGGCCCGGCGACCACAGAACGCCGCCCAGGCCCTCAACCACCCGCTACGCCCGCGTGGCCTCCGGCTCCCCGACCCGGTGACAGCAGGGCGCCCCCAGCCCTCGCGCCACCCAGCAGACGAGCCGCTACGCCTGCGTGGCCTTCGGCTCGC
>NZ_JBEXTX010000031.1:0-70484 GCF_040614175.1 Amycolatopsis sp. NPDC006131 | reverse complement strand
GAGCCACCGCGTCAAGGCGGGAAAGCGTGCCTTGACCCGGTGGCTCGGCAACCGATTGGGCTGGGGATCGGGTTGCGGGAGGGGGGTGGTTCGGAGGGTGAGGGGCGTTCGTTGCCGGGCGGCGGTTTGTGTCAGCCCGCGAGCGTCACCGAACCCAGGCTGGTGAAGTGCGCCGCCACCCGGGCCCCGGGCGAGATCGGCACGGCGTCGGTGAGACCGCCGGTCAGCACGATCCACCCCTCCTCCAGCGCGAGGCCCCGCTCGGCCAGTGCGTTGGCTGCCAGCGCGAGCGCCTCACCGGGGTGACCGAGCACCGCGGCGCCGGTCGCGCTGTCCACGATCGCTCCGTCGGCCTCCAGCAGGCACGCCTCCAGCGTCAGGTCCAGCCCGGCGGGCGCGACCCCCACCGAGCCGACCCGGAAGACGCTCGACGAGGCGTTGTCGGCGATGGTGTCGGGCGCGGCGAACCGGAAGTCGGCGTACCGCGAGTCGATCACCTCGATCCCGCCGTACACCCGGTCCACCGCCGCCATCGCGGTGGCCGCCGTGACGCCGGGGCCCGCCAGGCGCGAGCCCAGCACGAACACGATCTCCGGCTCGGCCCGCGGGTGGATCAGCTTCGGCAGCGGGTCCGCGGCGGGCAGCACCATGGCGTCGGTCAGCCAGGCCATCACCGGGCGGTCCACGCCCATGCGCTCCTGCTTCGCCTTCGACGTCAGGCCCAGTTTGAGCCCGATCAGCTTTTCGCCGCGCGCGAGCCGCAACCGCAACGCCTCGTCCTGCACTGCATACGCCGTGCGCACGTCCAGGCCGGGCCACTCCTCGGTGATCGGGCCGCGCGCCGTTCCCGCGTCCTCCGCCGCCAGCAGCACCCGCGCCGCCTCGGCGATGCTCCACCCGGTCACGCGTCCTCCTTCGACCCGAACACAGCCGTCACACTGCCCAGCCCGGCCACCGTCGACACCACCGTGTCACCCGGGCGCAGCGGGATCGCCTTCGTCATCGACCCGGGCAGCACCACGTGCCCCGGCTCCAGGTCGATCCCCAGCGGGCCCACGGTGTTCGCCAGCCACACCAGCGCGTTCAGCGGCGACCCGAGCACCGCGCCGCCCGCCCCGGTCGCCACCAGCTCACCGCCCGAGTGCAGGGTGCAGCCGGCCAGGCGCAGGTCCACCGAGGACAGAGCGGTCGGCCTGCTGCCCAGCACCACCCCGCCGGAAGACGCGTTGTCGGCGATGGTGTCGACGATCGAGATGCGCCAGTCCTCGATGCGCGAGTCCACGATCTCCAGCGCGGGCACCACGAAGTCGACGGCGCGCACCGCGTCGGCCACCGTCACCCCGGGCCCGGACAGCTTCCGCCCGAGCACGAACGCGATCTCCGGCTCGATGCGCGGCTGCAGGAAGCTGCCGACCGGGATCGGCTGGTGCTCCAGGTGGAACATGGTGCCGGTGAGGTGCCCGTAGTCGGGCTGGTCGACGCCCATCTGACGCTGCATCGCGGCCGAGGCCAGGCCCACCTTGTGGCCCTTGATCTCGTCGCCGCCCTCGGTCCACACACGCACCTGGTCGAGCTGGATCCGGTAGGCGTCCTCGACGGTCGCGCCCGGGTAGGTCTCGATCAGGGGCGCGATGGGCTTGCCCGCCGCGTAGGCCTGCAGCAGGAGGTCGGCCGCCTCCCGCACCGCTGTCGCATCCATGGCCTGAACTCTCGTGGCCACCCCCGCGGATCGCAACCACCGCGTCCCGCTGGGCGGCACGCCTCAGACCCGCGCCCCCTGGTCCGCCGCGACGATCTCGGCCGCGTTCGGAGCGTTGTCCGGATCGGTGAGCCACTGCAGCGCGACCCCCACCAGCAGCGAGTAGTAGTGCGAGCCGACGATCCGCACCCGGTCCGGGTCCGCGTCCGGCCCCAGCCCGGCGAACGCCTGCGCCAGCGCCGTGCGGGCGGCCTGCTGGCCACGCGCGTTCATGTCGCGGATCTTCTCGTCGTGCTGCAGGTAGGCGACACCCTCGAAGTTCACGAACCACAGCTGCCGGTTCGCCTGGATCGACTCGATGATCCGGCCCCAGCGCGCCTCGTTCGTGTCGCCCTCGCCGAGCGCCTGGAACAGCAGCTCGCCCCACTCGGCGTTCAGGTCGTTCAGCGCCCGCGTGAGCAGGCCCTCCTTCGACCCGAAGTGGTAGTTGATCGACGCCAGGTTCGCGCCGGAAGCGGCGGCCAGGTCACGCGCGGTGGTGCGCGCGTAGCCGGCACGGAGGAGGCATTCCCGCGCCGCGATCAGCAAGTTCTCCCGGTGTCCCATGTGTGCTACCGTATCATATAAACGTTCGTTTAAAACGTTCGTTCAAGGGTTGGAGAAGGGATCTGACATGGGGACTCCTGCTGTGCGCATCCGGGGCTTGCGCTGCAGATTCGAGGGGGAAGCGGGGCCGGTCGACGCTCTGCGTGGCATCGACCTGGACGTGTCGAGGGGCTCGTTCACGGCGATCATGGGCCCGTCGGGGTCAGGCAAGACCACGTTGCTGCACTGCGCGGCCGGGCTGCGGACGCCGACCGCGGGCACGGCCGAGCTCGACGGCGTGAGCCTCGCCGGGCTCGACGAGACCAAGCTGGCCGAGTTGCGCCGCAGGCGCGTCGGCTTCGTGTTCCAGGCGTTCAACCTGCTGCCGGCGTTGACCGCGAAGGAGAACGTCGAACTGCCGCTGCGGCTGGACGGGCGCAAGCCCGATCCGCGCCGGACCGCCGCGCTGCTCGAGCGCGTCGGGCTGGGCAACCGCGGCACCCACCGGCCGGACCAGCTCTCCGGCGGCCAGAAGCAGCGCGTCGCGGTGGCGCGCGCGTTGATCACCGACCCGGAGGTCGTCTTCGCCGACGAGCCGACCGGCGCGCTGGACATCCGCAGCGCCCGCGAGGTCTTGAGCCTGCTGCGCGCGCTCGCCGACCAGGGCCAGACGATCATCATGGTGACGCACGACCCGGTCGCGGCGTCCTTTTCGGACCGGGTGCTGTTCCTGGCCGACGGCCTGATCGTCGACCAGATGGCCCGCCCCGCGGCGGCCGCGGTCGCCAACCGCATGGCGACCCTGATCGAGTCGGCCGAGCGGGCCGCCGCGATGGGGGTGAACTGACGTGGTGAGCCTCGCCCTGCGGCTGTTCCGCCACCACCGCGGCGCGGCGGTCGCCACCGGCCTGAACGCGTTGATCGGGATGGCACTGGTGTCGACGATGACCACGCTGCTCGCCACCGGGCTCGCGGACGGCACAGCCGGGGCGGACCAATCGTTCCTGACCCAGTTCCCGATGATCATGGGCGGCTGGGTGGTGGCGATCGTCGTCTTCGCGATGGTGTCGACGATCGGCGTGACGCTCGGCGGCCGCGCCACGGAGATCGGCGGGCTGCGCCTGATCGGGGCGACACCGCGGCAGATCCAGGTGATGGTCTCGGCGGAGACGCTCGCCGTCTCGGCGGTCGCCGCGCTGCCCGGTCTGCTGCTGGGTTACCTGCTCGGCTGGATCGTGCTGGCCGCGGTCCGGTCGTCGGGGTTGGTCGCCGGTTCCACGGCCTACGCGCCGGGTCTGGCGCTGCCGGTCGCCGGGGTCGTCGTCGTGCTGCTCGCGAGCATCGTGGCCGCGTGGATCGGCAGCCGCAGGATCGCCGGGCGGAGTCCGGTCGAGGGGCCCGCGCCGGTGCTGAGCAAGCAGTCCCGCCGGTCGCCGCGCCGCATCCTCGCGGCCGTGATGCTGGTCGCGGGGATCGGGTCGTCCTCGGCCGTCCTCGCCATGGACGCGGACGACATCGCGACCACCGCGATGACCGGGCCCGCCACCGTGCTCGTCGCGATCGGGCTCGCGGTGCTCGCGCCGGAGCTGGTCGTCCTGGTGAACCGGGTCCTGAAGGTCCTGTCACCGCGCGGCGCGGCGGGGCACCTGGCGGCCGTAAACCTGTCCGCGGCGCCGGAACGGGTGCGGCCCGCGGTCACCTTCCTGACACTGCTCGTCGGCGTGTCCGCCGGGACGCTCAGCATGCAGGGCATCGAGGACCGGCACTCGGCCGATGGCAGCACCGCGCAGGTCCTGGCGTCGATCAACTACCTGGTGGTGGTCCTGATCGCGGTGTTCATGGCGATCGCGCTGACCAACAACCTGGTGGCGGCGCTGGGCAGGCGGCAGGAGGAGTTCACGACCATGTCGCTGATCGGGTCGACCTCCAGGCAGACCCGCGGGATGCTGCTGCGGGAGATCGTCGCCGCGACGCTCGTCAGCGTGATCGCGGCCGGCGTCGGCGCGCTGGTGTGCGTCACCCCGTTCGCCGTCGTCAAGACGGGCAGCCCGGCGGCGGCGTTCGCCGCCGGGCCGTACCTGCTGAGCATCGTGCCCGCCGCGGTGATCGCGCTCGGCGTCACCACGGTCGCGGGCAACCGCGTGGTCCGCACGGCCGCCGTGCACTGACCTGGTGGCCCGCCAACGGGGACGGGCCACCAGGCGCGCTCACTTCTGGTGCGGTGCCACGTAGCCCTTGGCGTCCGCGGCCTCGAACAGCGGCTTCACGTACTTGATGCCGCCCTCGACGCCCGCGTCGGGCTGCGCAACGTAGACCTCGCGGGTCGGCGGCGCGCCGGGCTTCGAGAAGTCCAGCGCCGCGACCAGGTCACCGGTGTCGGCGGAGGTCGTCTGCTGCAGCGCGGTGAGAATGCCGTCGCGGGTCAGGTCCTTGTTGTCGCAGGCCTTCCTCAGCACCGCGCCCCACACCTCGGCCACCGCGTAGCCGTAGGGGACACCGGCGTTCGGCGCCTCCGGGAACTTCGCGGCCTTGTACTTCGCCAGCACGTCCTTCGCCTTCGGCACGTCCGCGGCCACCGGCACGCTGCTGGCCACGACGTAGAGCCGGTCCAGCGCGTTCGCGGCCGGGCTGCTCAGCAGCACCGGGTCGAACGTCGGGTTGTTGCCCAGCAGCGGCACGTTCAGCCCGAGCGCCTTGTTCGCCGCCGCCACCGAACCGGTCTGCGCCGGCGTGGTGGTCAGCATGATCGCCTTGACGCCCTCGCCACGCAGACCCGTGACGATGTTGGTCAGGTCGTTGTCCGAGGAGGTGATCTTGACTTCGCGCAGGTTCATGCCGTGCTTCTGCGCGTAGTAGCGGGCGCCGCGCAGGCCGTTCGCGCCGTACTCGCCGTCGATGTAGATGTGCCCGACCGTGTCGCCGTCTTTGATCATGCCCTGTTCCTGCAGGTAGGACATGCCGTCGATCATCTCGACGTCGTAGGTGGTGCCGACGATCATCACGTACGGGTTGTCCAGCAGCTCCGACGACCAGGACGCCGGGGTCGCGGTCGTCTTGTCGGACTTGATGTTCTGCTTCAGCGCGGCCATGATCGGCGACCCGACGATCTGGACGAACCCGAGCACCTTCGGCTCCAGCTGCGGGTACAGGGTCTTCGCGGTGTCGGCCTTGTAGGCGTGGTCGACGATCTCCAGCTTGACCTGCCGCCCGCACACGCCGCCTGCCGCGTTGAAGTCGTTGACCCACAACTGGTTGCCGTGCGTGATGCCGATCGAGAGGTTCTTGAACGGGCCCGTCATGTCGGTCATGACGCCGAGGGTGATCTCGTTGGCGGTGACGCCGAGATCGGTCTTGACGCCGGAGGCGTCCGAGCCGGACGATCCCTGATCGCCCGCCTTGGTGCCGCACGCGGCGATGGCCAGCATCGCCGCGAGGACCAGGGAAAGCCGTCGCTTCATCGGGACGTTCCTTCCTTCTTCCGTTCCCTGTGCAGGCCGCCGGTGATCCGGCGCCCGATCGCCGCGAGCCCGCCCGGCTCGAAGAGCACGACGAGGATGATCGCGGCGCCGTAGACGAAGGTGCTGACGAGGATCGGGGTGAACGCGCCCTCGCCGCTCCCGGTGAAGATCCCCAGCTGTGTCGAGTAGAGCGAGAGCACCTGCGGCAGGCCGAACACGATGAGCGCGCCGACCAGCGCGCCCCCGATCGAGCCGAGGCCGCCGATGATGACCATCGCCAGGTAGGCGATGGAGACGTTGATGCCGTACGTGCCGAACTCGTTCTCGTCCGGCTTGAGGATGTCGAACCACAGCACGGTCATCACGCCGGCCAGCCCGGCGTAGGCGGAGGACACCGCGAACGCGCCGGCCTTCGCGCGGGCGACGCTGACCCCCATCGCGGCCGCGGAGGCCTCGTGGTCGCGCACCGCGCGCCAGGACCGCCCGACCCGGCTGTTGACCGCGCCGCGCGCCAGCACGAACGCGATCACCGTCAGGGCCAGGTACAGGTACCACATCTTCTCGGCCTGCCGGAACGGCACACCGAGGATCACCAGTCCGCCCGAACTGTCGAAGGTGAACCCGAACAGCTCGAACGGCGCCGGGGTGCGGCCGGTGGACGTGCCGCCGGTCAGCCGCTCCGCCGACTGTCCGAAGTAGAGCCCGATGAACACCAGCGACAATGACGCGACCCCGAGGTAGATGCCGCGCAGCCGCCCGGACACCGGCGCGAACGCCAGGCCCAGCACGGCGGTGAACGCGACCGCGGCCAGCAGCGACAGCAGCGGGTCCACGCCGAAGCCGATCACCCGGCCGTCCTCGGTGCCGCTCGCCAGCACCGTGTACGTGGTGCCGCCGGCGAGCAGGAAGAACGCGTGCGCCAGCGACAGCTGACCGGCCTGCCCGACCAGCATGGTCAGCCCGATCGCGCCGACCGCGCCGGTCATCATCCACTGGCCGGCCTTGAGCCACTCCGCGCCGAGGTACAGCGGCAGCACCAGCAGCACGGCCAGCAGCACCAGCCAGGCGAGCAGCCGCAGCCAGCGCACCGACTTCGCCGGGGCCTTCGCGGGCGCGTCCGCGACCGTGGCCCGCATCGCCAGCTCAGACACGGGTTATCTCCCTCGTTCCGAACAGCCCGGACGGCCGGAGCACCAGCACCAGCAGCATCACCAGGAACACCGCGCTCTTGGAGAAGTCGAACGAGATGTACTCCGCGGACAGGGCCTCGACGAGCCCCACGACCAGCCCGCCGACGATCGCGCCCGCGGTCGAGTCGAGCCCGCCGAGGATGGCGGCGGGGAACGCGGCGAGCGCGATCGAGTGCGTACCGCGGGACAGGCCAGCGCCGGAGAAGTCCTGGGTGGCCAGGAACAGCACCGCGACCCCGGCGAGCAGGCCGGCCACCAGCCACGCGGTGGCGGTCACCTGGCGGCTGCGGATGCCCATCAACGCGGCCGCCTCGCGGTTCTCCGCCTGGGCGCGCATCGCGACACCCCAGTTGGAGAACTTGAACGCCAGGTAGAACGCGGTGATCAGCACCGCGGCCACGAGCATCGCGACCAGGTGCGTGCGGAACAGCGTGATGCCGGCGACCTGGATCGGCTTGGCGTCCCACGCCTCGCCGAGGAACGGCACGCCGACCCCGAGGCGCCGCACGATCTCCTCGGTCACGATCACGTCGATCCCGATCGTGAGCAGCGCGAGGCTGTTCGGATCGGCCAGCTTCGTGCGGGACAGCAGCAGCCGCTCCACCACCAGTGCCAGCAGCCCGGCGCTGACGATGCCGACCAGCGACGCGCCCACCCAGCCCAGCGATTCGCGCGTGGCGACGACCAGGTAGCCGCCGAACAGCACCAGCGAGCCGTGCGCGAAGTTGATCACTTCGGTGGACTTGAAGATGATCACGAACCCCAGCGCGAGGAGCGCGTAGACCGCGCCCTTGCCGAGGCCGTTCACCGCCAGTTGCAGGAACGTGTCCATCTACGCGGCCTCCGTTCCCAGGTATGCCCGGATGACCTCCGGATCGTTCTGCACTTGGTTCGGCGGGCCGTCGGCGATGCGGCGGCCGAAGTCGAGCACCGTGACCCGGTCCGCGATGCCCATCACCAGGCCCATGTCGTGCTCCACCAGCAGGATCGAGATGCCCAGCTCGTCACGCACGTCGTGGATCGTGGCCGCCAGGTCGGCGGTCTCCGCCGCGTTCATGCCCGCGGCCGGCTCGTCCAGCAGGAGCAGCACCGGTTCCACGGCCAGGGCGCGGGCGATGTCCACGCGCTTGACCTGGCCGTAGGGCAGCGCGGCCACCGGCGTGTGCAGCAGCCTGCCGATGCCGAGGAAGTCGCAGATCTCCTTGGCCCGTTCGGTGTGCTTGCGCTCGGCGCGCACCGTCCACGGCGCGCGCAGGGCGCACTCCAGGAACCCGCCGCGGGTGAGGGCGTGCCTGCCGAGCATCACGTTGTCCAGCACGGTCGATCCGGGCGAGAGCGCCGCGTTCTGGAAGGCCCGGCCGATGCCGAGCTTCGCCATCTTGTGCGGCCGCATGCCGGTGAGCTCCGTGTCGCCGAGCAGCACGCGGCCCTCGGTGGCGCGGTACAGCCCGCTGATCACGTTGAAGCAGCTGGACTTCCCGGCGCCGTTGGGCCCGATGAGGGCGTGCAGCGAGCCGGGCACCACGGTGAAGGAGACGTCGTCCAGCGCGGTCAGCCCGCCGAAGCGGAGCGTGAGGTGCTCGACGCGCAGTTCCGGGATCATCCGCCCCACCTCGACAGGAAGTGCTTGCGCGGCCCGGCGTCGGCCTCCGCGACCTGGGTTTCCGCGTGCCCGCCCAGGTACAGGCGCTGGACGTCCTCGCTGCGGGACAGCTCGTCGGAGCGCCCGGCGAGCGCGACGGTGCCGACCTCCAGCACGACGGCGTGGTCGGCGACGTTCAGCGCCATCACCGCGTTCTGCTCGACCAGCACCACCGAGGTGCCCTGGGCGTGGATCTCGCGGATGATGCCGCTGATCTGCTCGACCACCTTCGGCGCGAGGCCGAGCGACGGTTCGTCGAGCAGCAGCACCTGCGGGGTGGACATCAGCGCCCGTCCGATCGCGAGCATCTGCTGCTCGCCGCCGGAGAGCAGCCCGGCGCGCTGCCGGGCGCGCTCGCCCAGCACCGGGAACAGCTCGTGCACGCGTTTGCGGGCCTTGACCCGCTGCTCCGGCGACACGGCGATGCCGCCGGCGCGCAGGTTCTCGTCGACCGACATGCGGGTGAAGATCTGGCGGCCCTCCGGCACGCCGACCACACCGAGCCGGACGATGGCCGCCGGGTCGAGCCGGTCGATCTGCGTTTCGCCCAGCCGGACCTCACCGCGCGTGACGACGCCGCGGTGCAGCTTGAGCGTGCCGGAGATCGTCCGGAGCAGGGTGGACTTGCCCGCGCCGTTGCTGCCCAGGACGGCGAGGACCCCGTCGTCGGGGACCGCCAGGTCGACGCCGTGCAGCGCGGCGACCGAGCGGCCGTAGCGGACGTGCAGGTCTCGGACGTTCAACACCGGGGGCGCACACCTCCTCCGATCGCGTGACGGGCGTCACTCTCGGTGGCGGCAATCCTTGATCGGCCCTCGCCGGTCCGACACCCCCACTTGGAGAGGTATGCCGGACTTTTGCCCAACCGTGCCCTCTCCAAGAGGGGATGTCCGGATTGGAGCGGATGTGCGATTGTGGGCGCGTGACCGCAGAGCAGCGCGTCGCCGCGGACCGTGCCGTCGAGCACAGCAACGTGCTCGACGAGCTGCTGCGCGAGCGCGAGGGCCTGCTCGGGACCCTCGACCGGGTGATAGCCCTGCAGGGCACCGCGCACCTCATCCGGGAGTCACTGGGCGTGCACGCCGCGTTCGTGGGTGAGCTGGAGCGGCCCGGCACCGCCGTCATCCGGTGGATGGCCGGCAACCGGACCGACGCGATCCAGAACCTCGTGGTGCCCACCGGCCAGGGCGTCGGCGGCCGGGTGCTGGCGTCCGGCAAGCCGGTGAAGGTGTCGGACTACCTGCGGGCGCCGACGATCACGCACCAGTTCGACGCCCAGGTCGCGGGCGAGGGGCTCGCCGCGTTGCTGACCGTCCCGATCATCAGCCGGGTGCGCGGCAAACCGGAGACGCTGGCCATCGCCTACGCCGCGATGCGGGAGCCCGCCGACTTCGGCGACGACGCGGTGCGGCGGCTGGAGGGCATCGCCGACCAGGCGGCGTTCGCGCTCAAACTGGCCGGCGTCGCCGAGTCCGACCGCGCCGACGCGATCTCCGCCGAGCGGCGCCGGATGCAGAGCGCGCTGCACGATTCGGTCGGGGCGCTGCTGTTCTCGATCGGCGTGCAGGTGCGGAACCTGCACCAGGACGTGGCGGGCGATCCGGTGCTGGAGGGCCGGTTGTGCCGACTGGAAGGTGACGTGTCGGCGGCCTCCCGGGCGCTGCGCGAGTCGCTGCTGTCGCTGTCGGAGTCCACACCGGAACGGGCGCTGCCGGTCGAGCTGGCCGAGCACTGCCGCTCGTTCGAGGCGCGCTGCGGGCTGCCGGCCCGGTTCGTGCAGCTCGCCCCGGTGCGGCCGCTGGACGCCGAGCGCACCGCGCTGCTGGTGTGCGCGGTGCGGGAGGGGCTGCTCAACGTCGAGAAGCACGCGCGGGCCTGCTCGGTCGTGGTGAGCCTCGGGCCGAGCGGGGGCGGCGTGCAGGTCGTGGTCGCCGACGACGGCACCGGCGAGGACGCCGAGGACTCGCCCGGCACCGGGATGGGCCTGCGCTCGCTGGCGGAGCGGGCCGCGCGGCTGGGCGGGCGGGTGAGCCTCGTCCGCGACGAGGACGGCGGCTGCACCCTGCGGGCCTGGGTGCCCGAAGTGTCATGACGGCGACGGTGCTGGTGGTCGACGACCACCCCGTGGTCCGCGACGGGGTCACCCTGCTGCTGCGGGCCGAGCCGTCGCTGAAGCTGATCGGCAGTGCCGAGTCCGGGCGGGTCGCGCTGCTGCGGGTCGGCGAGTTGCGGCCCGACCTGATCCTGCTCGACCTGCGGCTGCCGGACATGCTCGCGCCGGAGGTGATCGCCGGGCTGCGCCAGGTGCACCCCGCCGGGCGCATCGTGGTGTTCACCGCGCACGGCGACCACCAGGGGCTGCTGGCCGCGCTGGACGCGGGCGCCAACGGGTGCCTGCTCAAGGACGTGGCGGGCACCGACCTGGTGTCCGCGCTGCGGCGGGTGCTGCGCGGGGAGCGCGTGGTCGACCCGCGGATCATGCCGGACCACTCGTCACGCTCGGACGCGCTGGCGCGCAGCGGCCTGACCCGCCGCGAGTACGAGGTGCTGCGGCTGGCCGCGCAGGGGCAGACGAACCCGGAGATCGCGGAGACGACCGGGCTGACGCGGAACACGGTGAAGACGTACCTGCAGTCCGCGCTGCACAAGCTGGGGGCGCGCAACCGCGTGGAGGCGATCGGGAAGGCGTCCGAGGCCGGGCTGCTGTGATCAGGCGGCGCGCGGGGTGGTGCCGGTCAGGCGACGGTGGAACTTCACGAAGTTCGTCGCCTCGGTGAAGCCGAGTTGGGCGGCCAGCGCGGCGACCGGGGTGTCGGTCGTGGCCAGCCGCCGCCGAGCTTCGAGGACGATCCGCTCGTCGAGGAACCGCTTGGCGCTCATGCCCCTGGCCCGCCGGACCGCCCGGTCGATGGTGCGCGCGCTCGCGTGGACCGCCTGCTCGTAGTCGCGCACGTGGTGCCGCCGGGCGTGGTCCGCCTCCACGGCCGCCGCGAACCGCTGGAATACCGCCGAAGCCGGGCCGGGGACGGCTGGCGCGGCGGCGACGAGCGGGGCGACCGGGGTGCCGGGGGCGAGGGCGGCCCCGGTGAACAGCAGCAGCACCACGTGCAGATCCGACGCTTCCAGGACGTGGTGGACCTGGCCGGGGCGCAGCCAGAACACGCTGCCCTCGCTGAGCGCCTCCGCGCGGAAGTCCACGGCGTGCCGCCCGATGCCGCGGGTGACCAGCCCGGCGAAGGCTGGGATGGAAAAACATGACCACTCACCGTTGGCGGCCGGCGCTTCGCCGTCACCGAATCGGGCCGCGGCCCGGCCGTCCTCTTCCTGGTCGACAACCTCATGGACTCGACCATGTGGGACGACGTCGCTCTGCCCGGATTCCGCCGCGGACGCGTTCCCCGGCCCGGCGCTGACGCAGATGGCGCAGATCCGGGACGGGTTCGCCGCCGGTTCGGCGGTGCTGGAACTGCTCCTGGGTTCGCGCGCAGCGGAAGCACACTGGCTGCCCCGCCTGCGACGGCTACCGGGCGAGCGGTTGAGCCGTGCGGTGGGTGTGCTGATGGGCGCGGACAGCGTGGCGCGCCGGTTCGGCGAGATCACCGCGCCGGCGCTGGTGGTGCACGGCAGCGCGGACCTGCCGATCCCGCCGGAGTCCGGGGTGGCTCTCGCCGCCGCGCTGCCGGCCGCCGAGCCGGTCGAGGTCCTCGACGGCGTCGCGCACACCCCGCTGGTCACGCACGCCGCCGAGTTCAGCGCGCTGTTGCAGCGGTTTTTGAAGGCGCACCGCTGACCGGCCACCAGGCGTGAGCCAGCGCCTCCAGCGTCGGTTCAGCCGGTGCCGGGAGGTCCTTGAAGTAGGACGCGAGGTTCGAGTAGCGGTGCAGCAGCAGGTAGGCGAGGCAGCGCGCGGGAAAGTCGTCGTCCGGGACGAGGCCGTACCCGTCCAGGAGGGCGCACAGGTGCTCGGGCGAGCCGCGGGTCACGAAGATCCCGATCGCCGCGAACTCGTACTCGGGGGCGCCGCGCATGGCGGGCTCGAAGTCGAACAACCCGGACAGCCGCCACCCGCCGCCGTCGGGGACGGCCAGCACGTGCTCGGCCATCACCTCGGTGTGCAGCAGCACCGGCGGCGGCGATCCCAGGTCGGCGGAGTCCAGGAAGGACGGTATCTGCCGGGCCCACACCTGGTCGAGCGCCGGCTGCCGCGTCACCGCCGACGCCGCCTGCTCGGTGACGAACCCGGCCCAGCTGGACGGCCCCAGGTCCGGGACGTCCAGTGCGTGCAGCGCCGCCAGCGCCGCGCCGAGCGCGGGCGCCAGCCGGATCTGCTCGGCGACCGGCACCTCGCCGAGCGGCACGCCGGGCAGGCGGGTCATCAGCAGGTACCGCCAGCCGTCCAGCTCGCCGGTGTCCAGCACGCGCGGCGTCGCGACCGGCAAGCGCCCGTCGACGACCCGCAGCACCCGGCTCTCGGTGGCGAAGTCGGCCGGGTAGGCGGGCGGGTAGAGCTTGAGGACCAGCCCGTCGCCACACGCGTAGACCGGCAAGGACCCGGTCGCGAACCGGCTCACCTCGCCGCGGATCCCGAGCCGCCGGGCCAGCGCCTCGACGCCGGTGGCGAGGTCCTGGGGGTTCAGTGCCTCGAACTGCTCTTCGGTCTCCGCCGTCGGTAGTCCCACGCAGCGAAGATAACCGCGGCGGCCACCGGTTTTCGGTGGTCGCCACGGTCAGCAGTGGATCCGCAGCCGGACGACCATCGTCTCCGGGGCGAGGTCGTCGAGGTAGGAGTTGGCGTACTCGAAGTACCCGGTGCCGGCCACAGGCACCTGGTCGTCGTGGCAGATCCACGAGCCGTTCAGGGTCAGCAGGTTCTCGGTGGCGACCGCCCGCTCCGGAACCCGCCTGGCGAACGGAATCCACGGGTCGGGCTCCAACGCCCTCCGCGCGGCGCGCGTGCGCATGCCCGCGAAGTCGAGCAACCCGCGGGGACCACCGTCGCACGTGCCGGGAGTCCACTCGCGGGGCTCGCCGCGCGCGTCCACCGCCGCCCGGACCAGGCGCGGATCGTTCCCGTGACCTGGGAGCACGTCGAACACGTCACCGGGCCGGCCGAGCCACCAGTGGTCCCACTCGCCGTCCGCGAACGGCGACATCGCCTCGTCGAGCGCGGCTCGCAGGTCCCGGTGGGCGTCCGAGGGCAGGCAGACCGTAACCATCTCGTGTGCCACGCAGCGAAGATAACCGTGGCGGCCACCGGTTTTCGGTGGCCGCCACGGGCACCCGCTAGGGCAGGAGCAGGAACGCCAAGCCGTTCGGCACGCCCAGCCCGGTCACGTTGTCGTACCCGGGTGTCGTGTGGATCGTCAGGCCCGGCCAGTCCAGCTCACGCGCCGACGTGATCAGGCCGCCGCTCGCGTCCACCGAGTTCGCGTAGTCGACCCGCATCACCGCCCCGTCCACGTGGCGCACGTCCTTGATGGCCGGGGTGCCACCGGCCCGGTAGATCACCGGGTTGACGAACCCGTGGTGGAACCCGGTCAGGCTGTCCGACACCGCCATGATCCCGGCCACCAGCGGCGACGACAGGCTGGTGCCGCCGATCCGGTACTGGTCGTAGTACACGCCGTCGGGGAAGGTCTGCGTCTGCCCGACCAGGAAACCGGTGTTCGGGTCGCCCAGCGCGGAGATGTCGGGCACCACGCGGCCCTTCGCCTTGCCGCGCTGGTTCTGCGCCGCGAGCGCGTCCGGCACGACACCCCGCTGGTAGAACGGCTCGTCGAACAGCACGCTGGTGCCGCCGCCCGAACCGGACGTGTACGCGGCGGGGCCGTACGTCCCGCCGGTCAGCGTGCTCTTGCCGGTCTCCCAACCGGTTTCGAACAACGTCCGGCCGTCCTTGCCGACCGCGAGGCTCGTCCCGCCGACCGCGGTCACCCAGGCGTCCGACGCCGGGAAGTCCGCCGACGGGCTGCCCAGCCTGGCTGCCTCGTCACCGTTGTCGCCGGAGGAGAAGTAAACGCCGATGCCCTCCATCGCCGCCTGCTGCGCGATCTGCGTCCACACCCGCACCTCGGCGGCCGGGATGTCCTCGCCCGCGTCGCCGTAGGAGTTGGAGATGATGTCGGCCTCGTGCCCGGCGACGATCCAGTTCAGGGCCTCGTCGAGCGAGGAGTCCTGGCAGTCGGACCCGCCGACGTACAGGATCTTCGCGCCGGGCGCCATCGCGTGCACGGCCTCGACGTCCAGGGTCTGCTCGCCGTACCAGCCGGCCGCGTCGCACTGGTCCGGCGGCTCCTGGTCGACGTTGGCGGGGAACACCTTCTCCGCGAACTGCGACCGCCGCAGCGGGTGCGCCGGGTCGTTGCGCCTGGCGTACTCGGCGGCGTCGGCGTACAGCGTCGGCGAGGCGAAAGCGTCCACAATGGCCACCGTGGTGCCGCTGCCGTCCGCCCGCACCCCGTCCAGCCCGTAGGCCGACCGCAGCTGCGCGGGCGTGTAGCCGCACGGCGCGTACGGCCGCTGCTGCCCGTTGTAGGCCGGGTCCGTGGTGTCGGTCTTCTCGCCGTAGTAGGCGCTGCACGGCTGCGCGTTGCGGAAACCGTCGGACGGCGGCACGTCCGCGGGCGATCCGTCCGTCGTGTCCGGCTTCATCAGCGCGCCGGCCTGGTCGACGCCGATCACGCCGAGCACGTCCCCGGACAACGCGGCGGGCACCGACAGTTCCCGGTCCGCGGCCCGTAGCACCTGCCCGTCGACGCGGTAGCGCGCCAGGTCCACGCCGAACGCCTGCTCGACCTGGCCGGTGGTCCCGGTCGCCTCGACGTAGGCGCGGTTGGCGGGGACCTCGCCGATGCTGAACCCGCTGCCGGACAACCAGTTCCGCACCGCGCCGAGCGTCTCGTCGGTCGCGGCGAACCGGTCGCGCACCTGGTCCGGCGTCAGGTACCGGCGGAACGACGGGCTGGACGGATCGGACACGGCGCGGGCGGTGGCGTCCGCGCCGGCCTGGTCGCGCGTGGTCAGGTACACCCGGAAGCTGAGCTTCGCGGACGGGGCGGACTCGGCGACCTTGGCCTGCGGGGTCGCCCACAGCGGGTGGGACAGCGGGATCACCGCGCGTCCCTGCGCGGCGGCGGTGCCCGGCACGAGCACACCACCCGCCAGCGCCAGCGACGCGACAACAGTCAATGCTCTTCGCATTGCGCAGACATTAGAACCGCGTCCGGGAAAAGCCAGCGCGTCAGCGAATTCGTTACCAGGTTACCGAAGAAAGTCGGGAACCCGGCAAACGGAATTCAGGGCGCCATCGGCCCCTTTTCGGTGACCACAGCGGTGATCAGCTCCGCCGGAGTCACGTCGAACGCCGGGTTGAACACATTCGTCCCGGGCGGTGCGACCGGAATGCCGGAAATGGTGGTGATCTCCTCCGGCGCCCGTTCTTCGATGACGATGGATTCGCCCGATTCCAATTCCGGGTCCACTGTGGACGATGGCGCCACGACGACGAACGGCAGCCCGTGCCGCGCGGCGGCGATCGCCAGGCCGTAGGTGCCGATCTTGTTCGCCACATCGCCGTTGGCCGCGATCCGGTCCGCGCCCACCACGACGCAGTCGACCATCCCGCGCGCCATCGCGGCGGCCGCCGCGGAATCCGGCAACACCCGGTGCGGCACGCCCGCCTCGGCGAGCTCCCACGCCGTCAGCCGCGCGCCCTGCAGCAGCGGGCGGGTTTCGTCGGCGAGCACGTACTCCAGACGCCCGGCCGCCTGCAGGTGCCACACCACGCCGAGCGCGGTGCCCCACCCGACCGTCGCCAGCCGCCCGGCGTTGCAGTGCGTGAGCAGGCGCAGCGGGCGGCGCGGGCACTTCTCCAGGATGAGCTCGGCGGCGCGGGCGGAGGCCTCGTGGTTGAGCCGCTCGTCCTCGTCGAGCAGGGCGAGCGCCTCGGCGAGGACGGCGCCGGGACCGTCGACGAGCCGGGCCAGCGCGCGGGACACGCCCCAGCTCAGGTTGACCGCGGTGGGCCGGGCGGCGGCCAGCCGCTCGGCGTCCGTGCGCACCGCCGCCGGGTCGTCGGAGGCGAAGGCCGCCAGCGCGGTGCCCAGCGCCCCGGCGCCGCCGAGCGCGGGCGCGCCGCGCACGGCCAGCCTGCGGATCGCGTCGATCAGTTCGTCCACGGTGGTCAGCCGCAGCGTCCGGTACTCGCCCGGCAGGGCTACCTGGTCGATGATCTCGACGGCACCGTTCACCCAGTCGATGGTCCTGCGCACGTCTTCCATTGAACGCCATCGCGAGCCAAGCTGGGGGAGCCGCCACGAGGGAGGTGCATCCGATGACCGGTCGCACGAAGTACCTGCTCGACGAGTCGGACCTGCCCACGACCTGGTACAACGTGATCCCCGACCTGCCGGAGCCGCCGCCCCCGCCGCTGCACCCCGGCACGCGCGAGCCGGTCGGGCCGGACGACCTCGCGCCGCTGTTCCCGCAGGCGATCATCGGCCAGGAAGTCACTCAAGATCGCTTTGTCGACATCCCCGGCGAGGTGCTGGACGTCTACCGGCTGTGGCGGCCATCGCCGCTGTACCGGGCGCGGCGCCTGGAGAAGGCGCTCGGCACGCCGGCCCGGATCTACTACAAGTACGAGGGCGTCAGCCCGGTCGGCTCGCACAAGCCGAACACCGCCGTGCCGCAGGCGTTCTACAACGCGGCGGAAGGCATCCGGCGGCTGACCACCGAGACCGGCGCCGGGCAGTGGGGCAGCGCGCTCGCGTTCGCGTCGGCGACGTTCGGGCTGGAGTGCGAGGTCTGGCAGGTGCGGGCCTCCTACGACCAGAAGCCCTACCGCAAGATCATGATGGAGACCTTCGGCGCGACGGTGCACCCGAGCCCGTCGAAGGAGACCGCGGCCGGGCGCGCCGTGCTGGACGCGGACCCGGACTCGACCGGCAGCCTGGGCATCGCGATCAGCGAGGCCGTCGAGCAGGCGGCCGCCGACCCGGACACCCGGTACGCGCTGGGCAGCGTGCTCAACCACGTCCTGCTGCACCAGACGGTGATCGGCGAGGAGGCTCTGCTGCAGTTCGCGCAGGCGGGCGACACGCCGGACGTGATCGTCGGCTGCACCGGCGGTGGGTCCAACTTCGGCGGGCTGGTGTTCCCGTTCCTGCGGGAGAAGCTGGCCGGGCGGATCGACCCGGTGATCCGCGCGGTCGAGCCCGCCGCGTGCCCGTCGCTGACGCGCGGCCGCTACGCCTACGACTTCGGCGACACGGCCGGGTTGACGCCGCTGCTGAAGATGCACACCCTGGGTCACGACTTCATCCCGGACCCGATCCACGCCGGCGGCCTGCGCTACCACGGGATGGCGCCGCTGCTGTCGCACATCTACGAGCTGGGCCTGGTCGAGGCGCTCGCGGTGGGGCAGCAGGAGTGCTTCGCCGCCGGGGTGCGGTTCGCCCGCGCCGAGGGCATCATCCCGGCGCCCGAGCCGACGCACGCGCTGGCGGCGTGCATCCAGGAAGCGTTGCGTTGCAAAGAAACCGGGGAGGAGAAGGCGATCCTGACCGCGTTGTGCGGGCACGCGCACCTCGACCTGCCCGCCTACGCCGCGTACCTGTCCGGGCGGATGACCGACAACGAGCTGCCCGAGTCGGCGCTCGCCGACTCGCTGGCGGGGCTGCCGTGACCTCGGGCGAGCACGCGTCCCTGACCTACACGTCGTACCTGGCGCTGGACGACCTGCTGGCCGCGCAGCACCCGCGGTCGGAGGAACACGACGAGCTGCTGTTCATCGTGATCCACCAGGTGTATGAGCTGTGGTTCAAGCAGATGCTGCACGAGCTGGCGCACCTGCAGGCCAGGCTCGAAGCCGGCGACACCGCGCACGCGATCCGCACCCTGCGGCGGGTGCTGACGATCCTCAAGGTCGTGGTCGCGCAGATCGACGTGCTGGAGACGATGACGCCGAGCCAGTTCACCAGTTTCCGCACCCGGCTGGACGCGGCGAGCGGGTTCCAGTCGGCGCAGTTCCGGGAGCTGGAGGCGGTGCTGGGCCGTCGCGACCCGGGGATGGTCGCGCACTACCCCGAGGACAGCCCGGCGCGGAAGCGGATCGCGGCGGCGATGGCGCGCCCGTCGCTGTTCGACTCGTTCCTGACCTACCTGTCGGTGCACGGCTACGACGTCAGCGGCGACCGCCGGAAGCTGCTGCTGGGGGTCTACACGGACGACGGCGGGCCGGCCACGGTGGCCGAGCACCTGGTCGACCTGGACGAGGGCGTGCAGGAGTGGCGGTACCGGCACGTGAAGATGGTGGAACGCACGATCGGCGACAAGGCGGGCACGGGCGGTTCGTCCGGCGCGAAGTACCTGCGGGGGACGCTGTTCAAGCCGCTGTTCCCGGACCTGTGGGCGGTGCGCGCCGACCTGTAGCGGCCGCGAACGACCAGCCCGGCGCGGCACCGGGGAACTCGCCGGGCTGGGGAACTCACCGGGCGCGGCACCGAGACTCGCCGGGCGTGGCGGGTTGGCTGTTCAACGTGGCGAGTTGGCCAGTCCCGGGCGGTCAGGCGTCGCCCAGACGGGCCAGCAGCGGGTCCAGCGCGGCGGGGTCCTCGACGTGCGCGTTGTGCCCCAGCCCCGGCAGGATCACCGCGCCGTCCGGCAGGTTCTCGGCCGGGCACATCGGGTCGTGCTCGCCGGCCGCCAGGATCACCGGCGCTCGTGCCGCCGCCAGCAAGCCGTCCAGGTCCGGGGCGCCCACCCCGAACGCCGCCTGGTCCAGCGCCAGCCGCCAACCCTCGGTGCGCTCGCGGCCAGCGGTCGACGCGCCCCCGCCCGGCGCGTGTTCAACCACCGCCGAGCCCTCCACCAGCCCGCTGTCCACGATCGGCGAGTCGGCGGGCACCAGGCCGTGCAGGCCGGAGACCTTCAGCCACCGCGCCGCGGCCTCGTCGCGGGAGCCGAACACCTTCGCCGGCCGCCCGGCCTGGTCGGCGGCCCGCGCCAGCTCCTCGTCGCTCCAGTGCACCTTCATGCCGAGTCCGCAAGCCCCGCTCACCCGCACCCCGAACCAACCGCTCGCCAGGGTGAGGGCCACCACCCCGCCGAGGGAGTGCCCCAGCACCGCCACCGTCGTCCCGGCAGGCACGACCTCGGCCACCGCGGCGGCCAGCGCCCCGAACGAATACCGGGGGAGCGGTTCCGACCGGCCGTGGCCGGGCAGGTCGGGCACGATCCAGCGGCCAGGCCACCGCTCGACCAGCCCGTTCCACACCGCCCCCGTCGCGCCGAGGCCGTGCAGGGCGAGCAGGGTCGGTCCGTCGGAACCACCGGTGCGCACGTGCATCGCCCGATCTTCCCATGGCTTTTCGCCCGAAGAACGCTAAGTTTCTCCTCAGGAGCCGACGGGAACGACCTTCCCGGGAGCTCCACCCACAACCGGTACCCCTCCGCGGCGCCACGAACGTCGCCGGACGGGTCGCAGATGAGGAGTCACCACCGTGACGGATGGAGTGTTCGGCCGCGAAAGCGGTCACGAACAGGTCGTGTTCTGCCAGGACCAGGCGACCGGCCTGAAGGCGATCATCGCGATCTACTCGACCGCGCTCGGCCCCGCCCTCGGCGGCACGCGCTTCTACCCCTACAGCCGCGAAAGCGACGCGCTCGACGACGTCCTCGCGCTGTCCAAGGGCATGGCCTACAAGAACGCCCTCGCCGGGCTCGACCTCGGCGGTGGCAAGGCCGTCATCATCGGCGACCCGGCGACCACCAAGACCGAGGCGCTGCTGCGCGCCTACGGCCGGTTCGTCCAGTCGCTCGGCGGGCGGTACTACACCGCCTGCGACGTGGGCACCTACGTCGCCGACATGGACGTCATCGCCCGCGAGACCCGCTTCGTCACCGGCCGCTCCCGCGACGACGGCGGCGCGGGCGACTCCTCGGTGCTGACCGCGTTCGGCGTGTTCCAGGGCATGCGCGCCGCCGCCGAGTTCCGGTGGGGCAGCGCGGACCTGGCCGGCCGGCACGTCGGCGTCTCCGGCGTCGGCAAGGTGGGGCACATCCTCGTCGGGCACCTCGTCGACGCCGGCGCCCGGGTGTCGGTCACCGACGTGTCGCAGGCCGCCGTCGAGCGCGTGAAGGCCGCCCACCCGGCGGTCGAGGTCGTCGAGGACAACGCCACGCTGCTGCGGATGCCGCTCGACGTCTTCGCGCCGTGCGCGCTCGGTGGCGCGCTCAACGACACCACGGTGCCCGAGCTGGGCGCCGAGATCGTGTGCGGCGCCGCGAACAACCAGCTCGCCCACCCCGGCATCGAGAAGTCGCTGGAGGACCGGGGCGTGCTGTACGCGCCGGACTACCTGGTCAACGCGGGCGGCGTGATCCAGGTGAGCGACGAGCTGCACGGCTTCGACTTCGAGCGGGCCAAGCGCAAGGCGGCAGGCATCTTCGAGACGACGAAGGCGGTGTTCGAGCTGGCCAAGGCCGAGGGCGTGCCCCCGGCGACGGCCGCCGACCGCCTGGCGGAGCGCCGCATGTCGGAGGTCGGCAGGCTGCGGTCCATCCTTACCGTGTGACACCAGGGAAGATCTTCGAAGCGGCGGGCGTGCGGGGTTGGCTGCACGCCCGCTGCCTCGACTGCGGCGGCGAAACCGGTCACCACCCGGACGAGCCGGTCGTGCTCGCCTCCGTCGTCAAGGTTCCGCTCGTCCTCGAACTGGCCCGCCAGGTCGCCGCGGGGCAGCTCGACCCGGCCGATCGCCTGCGGGTCACCGCGGCCGACCGGCTCGGCGGCACCGGCACCGCGGGCTGCGCCGACGACGTCGAGATGAGCCTGCGGGACGCGGCGTTCTTCGCGCTCTCGGTCAGCGACAACACCGCCGCCGACCTGCTCTTCGACCGCGTCGGCCTGGACAACGTGCGCTCGCTGCTGCGCGAGCTGGGGCTGGTGGACACCCGCGTCATCGGTTCGCCGCGCGACGTCGTCGCCACCATGGCCGAGGACATCGGCGCCCGCGACGCCGCCGACTTCGCCCGCCGCTTCCCGGCTCTGTCCGCCGAGGAGGTCTTCGCCACCCGCGCACTCGACCCGCTCCGGACCTCGGCGAGCACCCCGCGCGACATGACCACACTGCTCGCCGCGATCGCCGGCGACACCGCGGGACCGCCCGAGGCGTGCGGTTGGGTCCGGCAGCTGATGGGCCAGCAGGTCAACTGGCACCGCCTCACCGCCGCCTTCCCGCCCCAGGTCCGGGTGTGGGGGAAGACCGGTTCCCTGCTCGCGGTGCGCAACGAGATCGGCGTCGCCGAATATCCCGCGGGCGAGCGCTACGCCGTCGCGGTGTTCACGAAGGCCCCGACGCTCGAATCGCGCCTGCCGGACGTCGACCACGCCATCGGCGAGGCCGCGAAGGCCGCGATCGAGGAGATCGTTCACGAGCGCCCGAACACCACGCTCCACGGCCGCTGCACCGGGTCCTGAACCGGCGCGAGCGTGGTCACCCCGTCCCGCGCCAGCACGTCCGCCACCACGTCCGCCAGCCGCGCGGCCTCCGGGTGCGGGTTCACCGCCGGCCAGGCGACCGACATCCGCCACGACAGCGACCCCGCCGCCAGCGGCCGCCACACCACGCGCGGCTCCTTGCGCGCCACCAGACCCTGGTCGAACGCCACGCCCTGCCCGGACAACACGAGCCCCAGCACGAACTCCGGGTTCCGCGCGTGCCGCACGTGCGACGGGCGGAAACCCTGCTCCCAGCACGTCCGCAGCGTCGCGTCGTACAGGCCGGGCGCGGCGGCCCGCGGGAACAGCACCAGCCCGTGCCCGGCCAGGTCGCCCAGCGCCAGCTCCGACCGGGCCGCCAGCGGCGAATCCCGCGGCAGGACGACCCCCAGCGGCGTCTGCACCGCCGGACCCAGTTCCAGCCCCGAGACGTCCACCGGGTGCTGCAGCAACCCGGCGTCCAGCTCGCGGTCGGCCAGGAGCCGCACCTGCTCGGTCGTCGTCAGCTCCTGCAGGTCCAGCCGCACGTCCGGGCACGCGCGGCCGAACTCGGTGAGCAGGTCGGCCAGCACTCGCCCCGCCAGCTCCGGCGGCACGCCGACCCGCAGCGCGTCGATCTCGCCGCGGTGCGCCTTCCCGACCAGCGTGCGCATCCGCTCCCACCGGGCCAGCAGGTCCCGCGATTCGGCGAGCAGGATCTGCCCGGCCTCGGTCAGCTCGACGCGACGGCTGTCGCGTTCGAACAGCCGCGCACCGAGGTCGTCCTCGAGCCTGCGGATGCGCTGGCTCAGCGGCGGCTGGGCGATGCCGAGCCGGTCCGCAGCACGTCCGAAGTGGAGTTCTTCGGCGACCACGACGAAGTAGCGCAACGCGCGCAGTGGGTCCACCCTGCGACGATATCCGCCGGCGTATCAGGGCAGGCCAGGACTGGTCTTGGACAGCCGTACCACTTCCGTGCTGGGCTGGCGCCATGACTGATCGACTGAGCAGGCGCGGGGTGTTCGGGGCGGGCCTGGGGGCCGCCGCCGTACTCGCCGGCGTGGCGCCCGCGGCCGCCCGTGCCGCGACCGGCGGGGGACTCACGCTGCGCTGGTGGGGCAACAACAGCTGGGAGATCCGGATGCCCAGCGCCGACGGCACGACCACGAAGACCGTCCTGATCGACCCGTGGCTGACCCGCTTCCGCACCGGCACCTACTCGCCGGAGGGGGCGGACCCGAAGACCCGGCTGTCCGTGGACACCGGCCTCATCGACCACTACGTGGACAGCGGCGAGTTGCGGGCCGACCACATCCTGGTGACCCACGGCCACTACGACCACCTGACCGATGTCCCTTACCTGGCGCGGAAAACCGGGGCGACCGTGTACGGGACGGAAACGCACCTGAACCTGATGGCCGCGCTCGGCGCTCCGGAGGACCAGCTGGCGGTCGCGAGCGGCGGCGAGTTCCTCACCTTCGACGGCTACACGATCCGGATCCTGCGCTCACTGCACTCGGCGTCCGGCGCGCGGGCGGCGGTGCCGTTCCCGGGAACGCGGCCGGGTCTCGGGCTCGGCCACCTGCCAAAACCGAAATATATTCAGGATCTTGTGGAGGGCGGAACGCTCGCGTACCACGTGACCTCCGCCCGCGGCGGCAGCGTGATCGACTTCGGCGGATCGAACTACGTCGAGTCGGAACTGGACGGTCTGCGTCCGGATGTGGTGCTGCTTCCCGCCGGTGGCGGCAAGATCGCCGACTACGTGGGCCGCCTGCTGCGTGTGCTCGGGCAACCGCCCTATGTGATCCCCACGCACTGGGACGACTTCGACCACCCGCTGACCGAACCGGCCCGCGACTGGGGCGGCCTGGACGCGCTGCGGTCGGCGGTGGCGGCGGCGTCCCCGGCCTCGCGGTTCGTCGTGGTCGACCACCTGCGGACCTTCGCGCTCTGACCCGGGTCGGCGTGGGTGCCGGTCAGGGCACCCACGCCGTCCGGTCAGCCGCTCTTGCGGCGGAAGGTGCGCTTGCTGGCCGCTGGGCCGTGTCCGTGGACGTGGCCGCCCTTGCCGCCCCCGCTGTCGTGCTTGCCGGACGACTGGGCGTTCGCCTGCTTGCGTTCGAGGGCTTCGCGGAACCTGCGCTTGACGTCGTCTTCCGAATCATTCGGTGAACTGTTCTCGGACATACGACCTCCTGGGTGTCACGCGCTTGCTCGTCCAGCCTCCCAGGCCCGGTCCACCTTGGCGAGCCGTTTTCGTCACGATTCACGGCGGTGTTGACTGGCGCGCCAACACGAGGGAGCTACTGTTACGCCATGGCGAAGTCTGCTCCCGTGCCCGGCCGTCCGCGCTCCCGTGACGCGGCGGGGCTGCCCGCGGTCACCCCGGGTCGCATCATCGACGCGGCGCTCGAGCTGACGGCCAGGCACGGGGTGGAGTCGTGGACGCTGCGCCAGCTCGCCGGCGCGGTCGACGCCTACCCGGCGGTGATCTACCACCACGTGGGCGACCGGGACACGGTCGTGACGGCGGTCGTCGACCGCGTCATAGCCATGTACGAGCTGCCGCCTGCCGAGATGGAGTGGCGCGCCTGGTGGCGCCAGTTCCTCACCAACCTGCGGCTGGTGTTCATGCGCTACCCCGGCGTGGCCCGGCGGGTCGCGCTCAACGGCCCCTCGGTCGAGGCGGGCGGGCCCACTGTGGACCGTGCGATGAGGACACTGCTGGGCGCCGGGTTCGAGCAGGACGAGGCCGCCATGGTGTGCCGCCTGCTGGTCAGCCAGGCCTGCCTGTTCATCTCGCTGGAGGACGACCAGCGCAAGGCCGGCGAGGTGAAGGCCCAGATCTCCAGCGGGTGGGGCGAGCCGACTGCGGACCCGGACCTGGCCGGTCTGGCCACGCTCAGCGAATCGGTCCACGAGCGCCTCGCCGACCCGGCGAAGAACCGCGACTACTTCGGCGAGCTGTTCGACTACGCCGTGGACCGCGTGCTGGACGGCGTCCAGGTGCGGCTCGACGAGATCGAGCGCGGCTCCTGACCGACGCGAAACGGGGCCGCACCGGATCGGTGCGGCCCCGTTTTCACGTCCCCGTCAGGGGCAGACGATCTTCGGCTGCGGGTTGTAGTGCACGGTGCGGGTCTCGCGCTTGACCTCGCGGCCGGTCTTCGCGTCCCGCAGCACCCGGGTGTCGCTGGTGGTGAAGCCCTGCGCCCCGTTGGAGGGGTGGCAGTTCTCCGCCGGGCCCGGCTTCTCCTGCGGCGGGACGAAGTTCGACCGCGGCCCCGGGATCGACTCGACGGTGTACCGCTTGGTGCCCCACAGCTTCACCGTGATGGACGACGGCGTCCAGATCGTCTGGATCGCCACGCCGGTGTCGGAGTCGTTGGTGAACTTCAGGTCGATCACGCTGCTGCCGCTGGCGCTCTGGAACACCGTCGCCTCCCGCGCGGCGGGGTAGCGGCTGATGTAGTAGCTGTGCTCCTTGTGCCCGGCGTCCTTCAGCCCGGCGAAGTAGGCCGCGTTGTACAGCGTGGTGGCGAACTGCGAGATGCCGCCGCCGACCTCGCGGGCCGGGGCGCCGTTCTCGATCACTCCGGCCTCGACGTAGCCCTGTGCCTTGCCGCGCGGACCGGTGAACCCGTTGAGGCTGAACGTCTCGCCCGGCTTCACGATCGCGCCGTTCACCTTCTGCGCGACGGTCCTGATGTTCACGCCGGAGTCGGCGGCGAACCCGCCCGTGGTGAACTCGCCGATGACCTCGGTGATGCCGAGCTGGTTGGCCTGCTCGGTGGTCACCTTCGCCGGGGTGGTGTGGTACTTCGCGACCAGTTCGTGCGCGCCCGGCGCCTTGAGCAGGTCGAACAGCGGCTGCAGGGTCGGGTTCCAGTCGACGCCCTTGCCATCCACCGACGGCTGCACCGTGGGTCGGCCGCCCTCGAACACGATCTGGGCGTCCTTGCCCTCCTTCTCGGAGGACTTGAGCTGCGGGCCGGCCGCCTCGACGATCTTGTTGTGGTCGACCTTCGGCACCAGCGTGCCGCCTTCGCCCGGCTCGAACGACAGCGCTGCGGCCACGGCCTCGGGGGAGAGCGTCGCGGTGGCGCCCTCGCCTCGGATGACCAGCGGCGTGGACACGGCGGGCTTGGCGAACCCGTCCAGCGTGGCCTGCACGGCCTCGGCCGAGACCTGGACCGGCGTGGTCGTCACCGGGAGGTTCAGCGTCTGCCCGGTCGCCCAGTGGCGCAGCACCTCGTTCTTGGCGCCCTCGGCGTCGAGCTGCTGGCCGGGCTGCGGCGGCACCGCGACCGGCTGGGCCTCCTCGAACCGGATCGTGCCCTCGACGGGGAGGCGGTCCGTGCGGCCGCGCAGCTCCTCGATGGCCGCGGCGAGCTTGTTCTGGTCCGCGTGGGTGACCACGCCGACCTCGCGGTCGCTGAAGAACGACGCGATGCGGGTGAACGGGTTGAGCGGCTGGTCGCCTGCCTGGTCCAAAGTGGACGGCCAGTCGAGCGTGAGGCCGGCCGTGGACGGGTCGATCGCGGCGGTGGCGTCACCGGCGCGCACCGGGATCGTCTGCGTCAGCCGCGGTTCGATCTCGTCCCGCAGCTTGTCCTCGGCCGCGGTGCGCTTGAGCCCGCCGACCTCGACCCCGGCGACGGTGACCCCGCGGGGCACGTTGCCCTGGCTCACCAGCAGGTCGACGGCGTAGAGCGCGGCGAGCACGCCGAGCACCGACCCGGCGATGATCGCGGCGCGCTTGGCGGACTTCTTCTTCCGCGGCGGCTCCTGCGTCACCTTCGGCAGCACGTCGGTGACCGGGGTCATGACCTCGGTCCGCTCGTCGTCGGACGTGGGCCACGCGGGTTCCTGCGTCAAGGCTCACCCCTCCTGATCCGGACAACCCGGATGAAGGTTACGGGCGAGGGGATTCGCGCCCTGCTCCGGGTGGCCCAGCGTGATACACCGGTGACCATGCAGCTCCTCGTCATGTCCGACACCCACGTGCCGAAGCGGGCGCGTGATCTGCCGGAACAGCTGTGGCAAGAGGTCGGGCGCGCCGACGTGGTGGTGCACGCGGGCGACTGGGTGGAGGTCGCGCTGCTGGACGAGCTGGAGAAGCGCAGCAAGCGGCTGATCGGCGTGTACGGCAACAACGACGGCCCGGAGCTGCGCGCACGGCTGCCCGAGGTGGCCAGGGCGTCGCTGGACGGCCTGCGGTTGGCGGTGGTGCACGAGACGGGCCCGGCGAAGGGCCGGGAGGCGCGGTGCGCGCGGGACTACCCGGATGCCGACGTCCTGGTGTTCGGGCACAGCCACATCCCGTGGGACACGGTGGCGCCCAATGGATTGCGCCTGCTCAACCCCGGTTCGCCGACGGACCGGCGCCGCCAGCCGGAGCACACGTACCTGACGGCGCGAGTGCGCGCGGGGCGGTTGGAGCAGGTGAAGCTGCACGCGCTGCCGCCCCGCTGATTCCGGTCTCGCGCGGGGCCGTGCCGCCGCGGTCCCGCTGGTCCCGGCGCCGCTGGCGCTCCGGCGCTGCTGGTCCCCGGCGCTGCTGACAGTTCCGGGCGCTGCTGGTGCCCCGGCGCTGCCGGTGCCGCTGGTGTCCCGGCGCTGCTGGCAGTGCTGGCTCCCGCTTCGCGCGGGGCGTGCCGCTGCGGTCCCGCTGGTCCCGGCGCCGCTGGCGCTCCGGCGCTGCTGGTGGTGCTGGCGCTGGCAGTGCTCGCTCCTGCTCCGCGGGGCGCCGTTGGTGCGGTGCCCCCGCGGTCTCGGCGCTGCTGGTGCCCCGGCGACCCCCGTGCCGTTGGCGCCCCCGGTGCTGCTGACTCCCGCTTCGCGGGGGTGATGTCGTCGGCTGGGCCGCCGCATGCGGTAACCCCGCCGGCCCTGGCGGCCCCGCGGGGCTTGCACCCGCTTCGCGGGGTGCCGCGGGCCGGACCGCCGCAACTGGCAGCCGCGGCGCTGGGCCCGCAGCCACGGGGCGGGTCGTGGTCAGTCGCGGCTCGCGGCCGAGTCCGCCCCGTCTGCCGGTTCGCGGCTCGCCGAGCGCGCCTCCGGCACCTTCACCTCCGCCGGCTGCGCCAGCAGTCGCACGATCGAGGTGAACGAATCCACCCCAATGCCGGGGTCCACCGAGCGCAGCAGGCCCAGCCCGAGCGTGATGCTGAACAGCGCGTAAGCCGCCTGCCGGGCGTCCATCGGCAGCCGCACGCCCAGGCGCCGCGCGTTGGTGTTCAGCAGGCCCGTCACCAGGTCGGCGATCTCGGCGTTGCTCTTGGCCAGCCGCCCGAGGAGCTCCGGGTCGCGGCGGCAGTTGAGCAGGTACTCCGCCTCCAAGCGGATCCACTCCTGGTCGCCGCCGGTGCCCGCTGCCCACACCGCGAAAGCCGCCAGGAGTTCCTCGAGGCTGTCGGTGCCGGCCAGGGTCGCGTCCACCGACGCCGCCTTCTCCGCTCGCACCCCCTCCAGAACCGCCAGGCACAGCTCGTCCTTGTTGCGGAAGTTGGAGTAGACGGCGCCCTTCGAGTACCCCGCCTCCTCGGCCACCCGCTCCAGCGAGGTGCCGGTGTAGCCCTCGCGCAGGAACAGCTCCGTCGCCGTGTCCAGGAGGCGGCGGCGCGTGTGCGCCTGACTTTCAGCGCGCGTCAGTCGAGCCATGCGATCACTGTAAGGCTCGGCTTGAACTGTGTTTAAGCCTGGTCGGGGTTCCGGTTTTGGGTATCCCCCGTCCGGGTGGTTCAGGACGGCAGCGTCCGGAACGCCAGTCCCGCGTTCTTCAGCCGCGTCAGCAGCGCGTCGCCCATCGCGGCGGCCGGGGAGAGCTGCCCGGCGCGGGACGGCAGGTCGTCGTGCGCCAGGCAGAGCGCGGACTCGGCCAGCATCTTCGCCGTCTCGTCGTAGCCGGGGTCGCCGCCGGAGACCTCGGTGACCACCCGCTTGCCGCCGCCGTCGGCGACGAACCGGACCTTGAACCAGGACTTCGCGCGGCGCTGCTCGCTCGGACCCTGACCGGGCTTGCGCAGGTTGCCCAGCGCCTTGCGCACCGGCGGCAGTTGCACGAGCGCGACCGCCGCGCCCAGCCCGGCGAGCCCGCCCGCCAGCACCGGCAGGTGCTTGACCGCGGCGTAGTGGCTGTAGGTGAAGTCCGGCCCGTACTCGGGCAGCTCCC
This sequence comes from Amycolatopsis sp. NPDC006131, assembly GCF_040614175.1. Classification (NCBI taxonomy): domain Bacteria; kingdom Bacillati; phylum Actinomycetota; class Actinomycetes; order Pseudonocardiales; family Pseudonocardiaceae; genus Amycolatopsis; species Amycolatopsis sp. NPDC006131. Next base: position 41,253 of record NZ_JBEXTX010000031.1, on the reverse strand, counting down.
GCGCCGAGCCGACGACGATCTGCGGGTCGATGGTCGGCAGCGGCACCAGCCAGTGGCCGGTCTCGCCGTCGCGCCGCGGGGTGCCGGCCACCGCGCGCACGCGGCGGCCCTCGGGGCGGTGCTGCACCTTCTTGCGTTCCCGCGCGGCCTGGGCCATCGGCAGCAGCCGGGACGCGGCGCCGAGCGCGGAGGCGTAGGTGCCGCCGGAGAACGTCGCCCCGACGCGGACCTGGCCGCGCACCCGGATCGGCACGTCGTCCGGCAGCTGCTTGACCGTGTAGTAGACGCCCAGGTCGTGCGGGATCGAGTCGAAGCCGCACGCGTGCACGATGCGCGCCCCCGTTTCGGCGGCGCGGGCGTGGTGGCGGACGTACATCAGGTCGGTGAACTCGGGCTCGCCGCACAGGTCCACGTAGTCGGTGCCGGCCTCGGCGCACGCGGCCACCAGCGGCTCGCCGTACTGCACGTAGGGGCCCACCGTGGTGATCACGACCGTCGCCGATTCGGCAACCGCTTTCAGCGAGGCGGGGTCGGTGACGTCGGCGTAGAGGAGCGGCAGCTGGGCGAACTTCGGCCCGAGGCCGTCGCGCACGGCCTCCAGCTTGGCGCGGCTGCGACCGGCGAGGGCCCACCGGCAGTCGTCGGGGGCGTGCCGGGCCAGGTACTCCGCGGTGAGCCGGCCGGTGAAGCCGGTCGCGCCGAACAGGACCACGTCGTAAGCCATGCGGGCCACCCTAACGGCTGCCTAGGCTCGATGGATGATCAATGGCGCTCACGTGATCCTGTACAGCCACGACGCGGAGGCCGACCGCGCCTTCCTGCGTGACGTGCTCGGACAGCCGCACGTCGACGCGGGGGGCGGCTGGCTCATCGTGAAACTGCCCCCCGCCGAGATCGCGGTCCACCCCACGGACGCCGCGCAGGCGCACGAGCTGTACTTCCTGTGCGACGACGTGGAAGGGACGGTCCGGGAGCTGACCGCCCGGGGCGTCGAGTTCACCGCGCCCGTCACCGACGCCGGTTGGGGACTGCTGACCAGGCTGCGCCTGCCCGGCGGCGGGGCGGTCGGCCTGTACGAGGCCCGCCACCAGCGGGCCACCGATCTCTGAAATCCGCTGGACGGTCCCGTCACGATGGACCCGTGTGGACGATCAACCCGGTCCCTGTGACCGACGCGGCCGCGCAAGCCGTTCTGCGCGCCTACTTCGACGACGTCGCCAGCCGCTACTACGGCCGCCCCGCGACGGTGGCCGAACTGGACGCCGCGATGGCCGACGACCCCAGCGACGACCTCGTCCCGCCGACGGGCCTGTTCCTGCTCGCGCGGTCGCACGATGAGGTGACCGGCTGCGTCGGCATCCGCGTGCTCGACGTCACGACCGCGGAGCTGACCCGGATGTTCGTCCTTCCCGGAGCGCGTGGCCGGGGAGGTGGTGACCAACTGCTCCGCGCGGCCGAAACCGCAGCTCAGGCAGTGGGTTGTGAGCGGATGAGGCTGGACACGCGGCACGATCTGGTGGAGGCTCGTGGGCTCTACGCCAAACACGGCTACCGCGAGATCGAAGCTCCTGAACAACGCTTGTACGCCGATCACTGGTTCGAGAAGCGGCTGGCGCTCGGCCGACAGGTGTAGTGGCCGAAAAACCGGGGTAGTCCTGCGCGCAACTGAGATGGTCGCGGAGGTGAGGTCGAGATGGCGGACACGTCACGGCTCCCGGTGCCTGTTGCCGAAACGTGGGAGTGGCAGAGGCACGGCAACTGCCGGAACTTGGACAGCTCGGTGTTCTTCCACCCGGACGGCGAACGGGGTTTCGCGCGGGCGGACCGGGTCGCGCGGGCGAAGCAGATCTGCATGTCCTGCCCGGTGATCGTCGAATGCCGGCACCACGCGCTCACCGCGGAAGAGCCCTTCGGCGTCTGGGGTGGGCTCGACGAGACCGAGCGGCGAGCGATGATCTCGCGGCGCAAGCAGCTGCTGGCCGGCGCTGAGAAGGAGCAGGAGTGCGTTTCGGTTACACCCTGATGACCGAACAGGCCGGGCCGAGGGAGCTGGTCCGGCACGCGGCCGCCGCCGAGCAGGCGGGGTTCGCGTTCGAGGTGTGCAGTGACCACTACTCGCCCTGGCTCGACGAACAAGGGCACGCCCCGTACGCGTGGAGCGTGCTGGGCGCGGTCACGCAGGTGACCGAACGCGTCGAGCTGCTGAGCTTCGTGACCTGCCCGCTCATGCGGTACCACCCGGCGGTGGTGGCGCAGAAGGCGGCGACCATCTCCCTGCTGTCGGGCGACCGGTTCACGCTCGGGCTGGGTGCGGGCGAGAACCTGAACGAGCACGTCGTCGGCCGCGGGTGGCCGCCGGTGAACGTGCGGCACGAGATGCTGAGCGAGGCGCTCGCGATCATCGGCGACCTGTTCGACGGCGGGTACGTCAACTACTCGGGCCAGCACTACCGGGTCGACTCGGCGAAGTTGTGGGACCTGCCGGAGCGGCGCACGCCGATCGGCGTCGCGGTGTCCGGCAAGCAGTCGGTGACGCGCTTCGCCCCGGTGGCCGACGCGCTGATCGCCACCGAGCCGAAGCCCGAGCTGGTGCACGCCTGGGACGAGGAGTGCGCCCAGCTGGGGCAGGACTCTTCGCGCAAGTACGCGCAGCTGCCGGTGTGCTGGGACCCCGACCCGGAGGCGGCCAAGCAGCGGGCGCACGAGCAGTTCCGCTGGTTCGGCGGCGGCTGGAAGGTCAACGCCGAGCTGCCCGGCACGTCCGGGTTCGCCGGTGCGACCCAGTTCATCACCCCCGACGAGGTCGCGCAGGCCATCCCGTGCGGCCCGGACGCCGAGCCGATCGTGAAGAGCGCCCAGGCCTTCGCCGACGCGGGCTTCACGGATCTGGCGCTGGTCCAGATCGGCGGCGACCACCAGGACGGGTTCTTCGAGTTCGCGTCGCGCGAACTGCTGCCCGCCCTGAACGAGGCCTACGGCACGGCCTAGTTCGTCTTGACGCGGCGGTCCGCCTCACCACCCGTGCAGCTCGCACCGCCGCGGGTTCCGAGACGGCTCCAGCCACGCGCAGCGTGCCCGTTGAGGGTGGTGGTGGGCTGGCGGGAGGGGTCGCTACCCGCACCGCCACGCCAGCCGGTTGTGGATTGGTTCAGTCGAGCAGGTCGCCGTCGCGGGTGATCATGGCTCGCAGCTTGCCCAGGGCGCGGTGCTGCGTGACGCGGACGTTGCCTGCCGAGATGCCCAGCGCCTCGGCCGTCTCGTTCGCCGACAGGCCGACCGCGATCCGCAGCGTCAGGATCTCCTGCTGCAGCTGCGGGAGGGTGGCCAGCAGCTTGGTCATCCGGTCGCCGAGGTCGACGTCGAGCGCGTGCTTCTCCGGCTCGTTGTCGGCCAGCGGCCGTTCCGGCAGCTCGGCGACCGGGTCCGACCGGTCCCGCGAGACCAGGCGGTAGGCGTCGGCGACCTTGTTGGACGCGATGGCGTGCACCAGGTAGAGGAACGATCCGCCCCGGTCCTGGTACTGCGGCAACGCGTGCAGGACGGCCAGGCAGACCTCCTGCGCGACGTCGTCCGCCGAGAGGTAGGACAGGTCGCGTCCGCCCAGCCGCGCCCGGCAGTACCGGACGGCGACCGGGGTGATCATCTGGATCAAGCGGTCCACGGCTCCGCGTTCACCGGTGGCGGCTTTGCGGACGACCGGGTCGAGCTCTTCTTTCGTGAGCCGCTGTGATGCCCGAGGAAAGGCCTGGGGCGTCAGCCCTGGCGCCTCGGGCTCGGATCTTCCAGCAGTGACGGGCGGGACACTCGTTCGCATGGTCGGCTCCCCAACGACAACAACGATGACCCGTCGACCGGTCGCCGTCGGGGGCCCGCGTTTCTTGTTACTTTCGGTGAACGGGTACTCCCTCTAGGTCCCTGCCGACCCGTTCCCGATGAAACTGTGCGTAATCGTAAGTGGTGGTCGCCCGGCAGTCCAGATTTCAACTAGACATACCCCGTTCGCAGCAATAGCCCGCTCGATCGAGTTCTCCAGGTGCGCGAACCGAGCACCCATGAACAATCAAGCGCAAAAGTGACACACTTCTTGGCTATGTGACAACACGCAGGTCATGGGCGCGGAAGACCCACCAACGCAGTACCGCGAACCGGACGATCCCGCCCAGACCGCTCGCTGCCGCGAGTGCGACCGCCTGGAGAGTGGCCGACGGGTTCGTGGTGAACAGGTGTAGCGAAAGCAGCACGAGTGATCCGTAGCCCGCGTAGAAGGCGAATGTCACCGCGGACTGCAGGTGCAATCGAACGGGTGACGCGGAATGGCCGGCGAACGTTACGCGGCGCTGGAACTCGGTGTTGGCGAGCGTGGTCAGCGCGATGGCGAGCACGTTCGCGGTCACGGCGCCCAGCAGCGGGCGGCCGCCGAGGAAGAGGAGTTCCTGCAGTCCGGTCGTCAGCACTCCGGCGACGACGTACCAGGCGACCGGGTGGTGTTCGGCCGGACGGTGCGCGGCGGGAGCCTCCCGTGCCACCGGCCCGCTGATCCACGTTGCGGTCATACCCAAAACTTACCTACGCTCAGCAATTGTTTGTACTGTACAACCACGTGAGCTTGATCTCGGGTTTGCCCGTTCCGCCGCTCGGGTATCGCCACCGCTAGGACAGCAGGTGAGGAGGACCGATGAGTGAGGCTCATGGCCATCCCGTGCCGGACGCGGTGGAGACCGATCCGGCCGCGTTGAACAGCGCGGAGGACCTCGACGAGGACCGGATGCGCGTCGACCCGCTCGAGGAGGGCGTCGAGCCGCCGGAGCGGTACATGGCCTCCGACCGGTTCGGCACGACCCCGAACGAGGTACGCGAGGGCGAGAGCCTCGACGGGCGGCTGGCGCAGGAGCGTCCGGACGTCCAGCCGGAGGACGTGCCCGCCGACGAGACCGAAACCCGCGACGGCCTGGACGTCGCCGACGCCGGGCAGAACCTCGGCGACGCGGTCGACCAGAAGGCGGACAACCCGCCCGGCTCGGTGCCGGACGCCATCCGGACACCGCCGGACGAAGACCCTGTGTGAAATCGGTCACATCGGCGCTGACCTGGCGAAACCCAGGGTGAACGGCGATGACGGCCGGTGCAGGACAGCGCTCGCGCGGGGGTGCCCCTACGGTCGGAGGTACGAGTGCACGTGACGCGAAGGGACTGACACGATGCTCGCTTTGACCGATGCCGCCGCCGAGGCCATCAGCGCCCTGACGGCACAGGAGGGCCAGACCGACAGTGGTGGCCTGCGCTTCGCCGTGCAGGCCCAGCAGGACAGCGGCGCGCAGCTGGCGCTGTCCGTGGCACCGGCTCCGGAGGACGGGGACCAGGTCGTGGGCGCGGACGGGGGCGCGAAGGTGTTCCTGGAGCCGCAGGCCGCGATCTTCCTGGACGACAAGGTGCTGGACGTCCAGCAGGACGAGCAGGGACAGCTGAACTTCGCCGTCCTGCCGCAGCCGGACGCGCAGCAGCCGGGCCTGTAGAACAACGGACTTCTGAGGGAGGGCGCCCGTGCGGCGCCCTCCCTCAGTGCGTTCCGGGGCCGAACCACCTCGTGAGCGCTTGGTGCAGGCCGTCGCCGTCGGAGCCGGTCCAGGCGATGAAGCAGTCCGGCCGCAGCAGGTACGCGGTCTCCAGCCCGGGCGTCTCGACGACGTCGACGGAGTTCCGCCACGGCCCGGCGTCCAGTGTCCCGGTCGGATCGAACAACAACGCCCGCCCGCCGCGGGCGAGCGCGGGCAGGTCCGGCAGGTCCGGTGCGAACCGCCCGGCCGGTTCACCGGGGCCGCCGACGTCGTAGCGGATGTCCGCGCCGGCCATCAGGTCGGCGATGTGCTGCCGGGTCTCGCGCAGTGCGAGCAGTTCCCCGAACAGCTCCCGCAGCGCGGTCACGTCGCCACCCGGCCGGATGAGCAGCGACTGCGCCTGCGTGTGCATCGCGACCCGTTGCGCGACCGGGCGCCGCTCGGACCCGTAGGTGTCCAGCACGTCCACCTCGCCGCGGACCGCCGCCGCGAGCTTCCAGCCCAGGTTGACCGCGTCCTGCAGGCCGAGGTTGAGGCCGGGACCGCCGATCGCGGAGTGCACGTGCGCGGCGTCGCCGAGCAGGAACACGCGGCGGTCCCGGTAGCGCTCGGCGATCCGGGTGTTCCCGCCGAACAGGCGGCGCACCAGGTGCGGCCCCGCGCCGGGTGGCGGCCCGAGCGGCAGGTCCGCGCCGAGCACGCGGGCGGCGCTGGCGCGCACTTCCGCCAGTGACGCTTCGCCGTTCGCGGGCAGACCCCACTCCATGGTGCTGACCGCCGGGTTCCGGTCGGGGAACGGCGCCCAGGTGATCAGCCCGCGTGCGGTCCGCAGGTGCTGGAACGGCGGCACGGCACCGAACCCCGGGATCTCCAGCTCGCCGCCAGGGCCGATGAGCCCGGGTGGGACGCTGACCTCCGCCGAGTACGACACGGACTCATCGGAGGTCACGCCGGGGAACCCGATCCCGGCCAGCTTGCGGACCACGCTGTGCCCGCCGTCCGCGCCGACGAGGAACCGCGCGCGGACCGGCTCGTGCCCGTCGACCTCGACGGTCACCGCGTCCGCGTCCTGGGTCAGACCGGTGACCTCGTGCCCGCGACGGACCTCGACGCCGAGTTCGGCCGCGCGTTCGGCGAGCACCTCCTCGATGCGCCGCTGGGGCACCATCAGCGTGTAGAGGTGGTGGGTGAGGTCGGCCAGCGGCAACGGGAAGGCGCCGAACACGAACCCGCGCGCGGGTTCGGGAGCGCCGGGCCCGCCGGTCAGCCGTTCGTACAGGCCGCGCCGGTCCAGCATCCGCACGACCTCGCCGACCAGGCCGTTGGCGCGGGGTTCGGTGCGGGGGCCGGCGAGACGTTCCAGGACGACCGCGCGGGTGCCGGACAGTGCGAGTTCGCAGGCGAGCATGAGGCCGTTCGGCCCGCCGCCCGCGATGACGACGTCGATCATGGAAAAATCCTTCCGGGCAGGGGGAACCGGCCCGGGTACCCCGCCCGGGCTGTCCACAGTGGAGTTACCGGCCCGCGGAGAGCAGGTCGAATGCTTCGGTGAGCAGGTCCGCCACCGGGCGATTGGTCCGGAGGTGGTGGCCGATCGCGGTGTGCACGGCGGCCACGACCGCGGCCGCCACCAGGTGCGGGTGCAGGTCCCGCTCGAGCGAGGCGCCGGTGCGCTCGGCGACCGCCGCGGCGATCTCGGCTTCCGCCACCGCGCCCGCCTTGAGCAGATCGCCCTGCAGGGCGGGGTCGGCGAGCATCACGCGCACGCCGGCCGTCCAGGTCGCGGGGTCGGGCACCGGGTTCTCGGCCGCGGCGAGGTCCGGGGTGAGCTGGGCCGCGGCGGAGGCGCTGATCGCGTCCCACAACGGCTCGTCCGCCGGCCGCTCGCGGAGCGCGACGGCGAGGTTGCGGAGGCGGTCGGTGTGGCGAGCCACGATCGCCTCGCCTTTGCTGGAGAAGTAGTTGTTGAACGTGCGCGGGGAGACCCCGGCCGCCTCGGCGATGTCCTCGACCTTGACGTTGCCGAACCCGCGCTCGACGGCCAGCCGGATGGCCGCCCAGCTGATCGCCGAGCGCGTCTCGGCTTTCTTCCGCTCCCGCAGGCCCATGGCTCCACGGTAGCAAAACTTGCGTGCCGCGCAAACATGCGTGACACGCAAGATTCAGAAGTGGCGCACGAGCTCCCGGAACGAACCCAGCGTCAGCACCCGATCGTCGGTCTCGTCCAGCTCGTCGTGCTCCAGCACCCAGGTGTTCGCGTTGGGGATGAACACCGCGTTCATGCCGGCCGCGCGGGCGGGGCGGATGTCCGACTTCGGCGAGTTGCCGATCATCCACGTCGACTCCGGCGCGAGCATCCGCGCCGACGCCAGGCCGCGGTACACCTCGACGTGCTTCTCCGGCACGATGTGCACCTCGCGGAAGTGGTGGGCCACCCCGGACGCGTCGATCTTGCGTTGCTGCTCCTCGCGGTCGCCCTTGGTCAGCAGCATCAGCTCGTGCCGCGAGCCCAGCTCGTCGAGCGTCTCGGCGACGCCCGGGATGAGCTCGACCTCGTGGTTGATCAGCGCCGCCGCCAGCTCCTCGATGCGGGCGCGCTCCGCCGCGGTCGCGGGACGCTCACGCAACTTCTCGAAGCACTCGCCGAGGCTGTGCAGGAACACCTTGGTCCCGTAGCCGTGTGACACCGCGTTCGCCCGCTCGATGTCGTCCAGGATCTCCCGCACCGCGGCGCGCTCCAGCGTGGGATGCGCGATCCAGTCCAGGTAGTCGTCGATGACCCGCTCGAAGATCACGTTGTTCTCCCACAACGTGTCGTCGGCGTCGAGGATCAGGACCTGCCCGTTCAGTCGCACGCTGCGCAGACTAGGAGCGGTCGCCGTCCGGGCGCACCTCATTAACGGCGCCATCGCCCGCCAGCACGGCAGCGACGTTGCGCGCCGCGAGCAGGGCCATCTCGGTCCGGGTTTCGACCGTGGCGGAGCCGAGGTGCGGTGTCACGACCACGTTGTCCATCTCCAGCAGCCGCGGCTCGACCTCGGGCTCCTTTTCGAACACGTCCAGCCCGGCGCCGGCGATCTCCCGCCGCAGCAGCGCGTCGGCCAGCGCGGCCTCGTCCACGACCGGTCCGCGCGTGGTGTTGATCAGGAACGCGCTGTGCTTCATCACGCCCAGCGCCTCGGCGTCGATCAGGTGCCGCGTCTCCGGCGTCAGCGGGCAGTGCAGCGACACCACGTCGGCGGTGCGCAGCAGCTCCAAGAACGACAGGTGCTCCGCGTGCAGCGCCGACTCCACCTCCGGCTTCGCGCGGGACCGTCCGCTGTAGACGATCCGCATGCCGAACGCGCGGGCCCGGTGGGCCACCGCCTGCCCGATCTGGCCGAGGCCGACGATGCCGAGGGTCTTGCCCTGCAGGCCGGAGCCGAGCATGAACCCGAGGTGGAACGACCAGGGTGTGCGGGACCGCAGCAGCCGTTCGCCCTCGCCGATTCGCCGCGTCACCGCGAGCAGCAGGCCGAACGCGAGGTCCGCGGTGGCGTCGGTCAGCACGCCGGGCGTGTTGGTGACCGTCACGCCCCGCGCGGCCAGCGCGGGCACGTCGATGTTGTCGTAGCCGACCGCGACGTTGGCCACGACCTTCAGCTGCGGCCCGGCCGCGTCGGCCACCGCGCCGTCGACGCGGTCGTGCAGCATGCACACCACCGCGTCCGCGCCGCGCACCGCTTCGCGCAGCTCGTCGGGGCTGAGCGGCCGGTCCTCGCCGGACACCCAGACCTCGCCCGCCTCGCGGAGCACCACCATCGCTGCTTCCGGAACCCGCCGCGTCACCACGATTCGCATGGGCTCCAGCTTCGCAGGATCGGCGGCCGTCCGCGCTATTCGGGGTCCATGCCCCCGGGGCCGCCCTCGCCCTCCGGTTCGGCCTCGTTCGTGCCGACCTCGGGGTCCTGGTCGCGGTAGGTGGGTTCGGTGTGCTCGCCGCCGATGTCGGCGTCCTGCTGCTCGCTCTCGGCCGTCACCGGATCGATTTCGGGTCCGCTCATGCGTCCACCCTTCCTTGCGTGGCTCCGGACGGCCAGCTATGTTCATATGTAGAACTTGTGTGCGGAATGCGAACGGAAGCAGCTCAATGGCCGAGATAACGTCGCTCCATGACGCCGTCGCCCAGCTGGTGCACGACGGGGACACGGTCGCCCTCGAAGGATTCACCCACCTGATCCCGCACGCGGCGGGACAGGAGATCATCCGCCAGCGGCGCAGGGACCTCACGCTGGTCCGGATGACGCCGGACATCGTCTACGACCAGCTCATCGGCGCCGGGTGCGCGAAGAAGCTGATCTTCTCCTGGGGTGGCAACCCGGGCGTCGGGTCGCTGCACCGCTTCCGCGACGCCGTGCAGAACTCCTGGCCGGTGCCGCTGGAGATCGAGGAGCACAGCCACGCCGGCATGGCCAACCGCTACGTCGCCGGGGCGTCCGGGCTGCCGTTCGCGGTGCTGCGCGGCTACCGCGGCACGGACCTGCCCAAGCACACGGACACGATCAAGACGATCACCTGCCCGTTCACCGGCGAGGAACTGGCCGCGGTGCCCGCCATCAACCCGGACGTGTCGATCATCCACGCGCAGCGGGCCGACCGGGCGGGCAACGTCCAGATGTGGGGCCTGGTCGGGGTGCAGAAGGAGGCCGTGCTGGCCGCCAAGCGCAGCCTGGTCACGGTAGAGGAGGTCGTCGACGAGCTGACCCCGGTGCCCGGCCAGGTCATCCTGCCGACCTGGGCCGTCACGGCGGTCGCCGAAGTGCCCAACGGCGCGCACCCGTCCTACGCGGCGGGGTACTCCGAGCGCGACAACGAGTATTACGCGTATTGGGATTCCATTGGGCGGGAGAGGGACTCGTTCCAGCGCTGGCTGGACGAGAAGGTGTTCGGCGTGGAGGTGGCCCAGTGACGACGGTCGAACGGACGTACACGTCCGACGAGATGATGTCGATCGCCGCGGCCCGCGCCCTCACCGGCGGCCAGCGGGTGTTCGTCGGCATCGGCCTGCCCTCCACCGCGGCCAACCTCGCGCGCCGCACCCACGCCGAGGACCTGGTGCTCATCTACGAGTCCGGCACCCTCGGCTCGAAGCCCACCCGGCTGCCCGCGTCGATCGGTGACGGCATCCTCGCCGACACCGCCGACGCCGTGATCAGCGTGCCGGAGGTGTTCAACTACTGGCTGCAGCCCGGCCGGATCGACGTCGGCTTCCTCGGCGCGGCGCAGCTGGACAAGTTCGGCAACATCAACACCACGGTCATCGGCGCCGACTACGCCGACCCGAAGGTCCGCCTGCCGGGCGCCGGTGGCGCGCCGGAGATCGCCGCGAACTGCCACGAGGTCTACGTCGTGGTGCGGCAGAGCAAGCGCAGCTTCGTCGAGCAGGTCGACTTCATCACCTCCTTCGGCCACGGCCGCGGCAAGGGCGAGCGCGAGAAGCTGGGCCTGCCCGGCGCCGGCCCGACCCTGGTGATCACCGACCTCGGCGTGATGCGCCCCGACCCGGAGACCGCCGAGCTGGTGCTGACCCAGATCCACGAGGGCGTCACGGTGGAGCAGGTCAAGGAGGCGACCGGCTGGGACCTGAAGGTCGCGCCCGAGCTGGAGACCACGCCGCCGCCGACCGAGGCCGAGCTCAAGGCCCTGCGGGAGTTGAAGGCCGCCAAATGAGTGACGCATACGTTCTCGACGCCATCCGGACCCCGTTCGGCCGCTACGGCGGCGCCCTGGCGGGAGTCCGCCCCGACGACCTCGCCGCGCACGTGCTGCGTGAGCTGGCCTCCCGCAACGACCTCGACCCGGGCACGGTCGACGAGGTCGTGCTGGGCGACGCCAACCAGGCGGGGGAGGACAACCGCAACGTGGCGCGCATGGCCGCGCTGCTCGCGGGCTGGCCGACCTCGGTGCCCGGCACCACCGTGAACCGGCTGTGCGGCTCCGGTCTGGACGCGGTCATGCAGGCCAGCCGCACCATCGCGACCGGCGACGCGTCGCTGGTCGTCGCGGGCGGCGTGGAGTCGATGACCCGCGCGCCGATGATCCTGCTCAAGCCGGAGAAGGCGTACTCCCCGGCGACGCAGACCCTGCATTCGAGCACGCTCGGCTGGCGCATGGTCAACCCGGAGATGCCCGAGCAGTGGACGATCTCGCTGGGCGAGAGCACCGAGCGGCTGGCCGAGCAGTACGGCATCACCCGCGAGGCACAGGACGAGTTCGCCCTGCGCAGCCACCTCAACGCGGCGAAGGCGTGGGACGCCGGCTTCTACGACGACCACGTCGTGCCCGTCCCCGGCACCGACCTGACCCGCGACGAAGGCATCCGCGCCGACTCGACCCTGGAGAAGCTGGGCAAGCTCAAGCCCGCGTTCCGCAAGAACGGCACCATCACCGCGGGCAACGCCTCGCCGCTCAACGACGGCGCGTCCGCCGTCCTGCTGGGCGACCAGGCCGCGGCTGACCGGCTCGGCAAGACACCGCTGGCACGCATCGCGGGTCGCGGTGCGGCGGGTGTCGACCCGGACGTGTTCGGCGTCGGCCCGGTGCGGGCCGCGGAGATCGCGCTGGAGCGCGCCGGGATCGGCTGGGAGCAGCTGGCCGCGGTCGAGCTGAACGAGGCGTTCGCCGCGCAGTGCCTGTCCTGCTTCGCCGACTGGCCCAAGCTCGACCCGTCGATCGTGAACGTCAACGGCGGCGCGATCGCGATCGGGCACCCGCTGGGCGCCTCCGGTGGCCGCATTCTCGCGTCGCTGGCCTACGAGCTGCGCCGCCGCGGCGGTGGCTACGGGCTGGCCGCGATCTGCATCGGCGTGGGCCAGGGGCTCGCGGTCGTGCTGGAAGCGTGAGGAGAAAGGAAACCGTGCTATGGCAGCACCGACGAGTAACAAGCTGATCCTGCCGCGCTACCGGCGGGACCCGGAGGGCACGCACCCGCCGCTGGACTCACCGGGCTACCGGTCGACGGCCCTGCGGCACCCGAAGCAGCCGCTCGTTCTGCTGCCGCAGATGCTCACCGAGGTGACCGGCCCGCTGCTCGGCCCCGGCCGCCTCGGTGAGTTCGACAACGACCTGACCCGCCAGCACGCGGAAGAGCCGCAGGGGCAGCGCATCCTGGTGCACGGCCGCCTGCTCGACGGCGACGGCCGGGGCATCCCGAACTCGCTGATCGAGATCTGGCAGGCCAACGCGGGCGGCCGCTACCGGCACATCGGTGACAACTGGCCCGCGCCGCTGGACCCGAACTTCGACGGCGTCGGCCGCACCATCACCGACTCGGAAGGCCGGTACGAGTTCACCACCATCAAGCCGGGCGCGTACCCGTGGAAGAACCACGACAACGCCTGGCGGCCCGCGCACATCCACTTCTCGGTGTTCGGGCAGGCGTTCACGCAGCGCCTGGTGACGCAGATGTACTTCCCGGACGACCCGCTGTTCTTCCAGGACCCGATCTTCAACTCGATCCCGGACGAGAAGGCGCGGCAGCGGATGATCTCGCGGTTCGACTACAGCCGGACCACCGATCACTGGGCGCTGGCGTTCGAGTTCGACATCGTGGTGCGCGGGCGCGAGCAGTCGGTTTTCGAGAACGAGGAAGAGGAGGACGAGTGAGCGACACTTGGCCCTTTTCGCGCTTGCTCGTCCGACCGGGTGCGGGTGTCCCGCAGAACACAGAGGAGGACGAATGACGACCCCTTCGCAGACCGTCGGCCCCTACCTCGCGATCGGCCTGCCCTGGGAGGACGGCCCGACCGTGGTGCCCGAGGGCACCGAGGGCGCGGTGTGGATCCGCGGCACCGTCACCGACGGCGAGGGCAACCCGGTCCCGGACGCGATGATCGAGACCTGGCAGGCCGATCCGCAGGGCCGCTTCGACCACCCGGACGACCCGCGCGGCCGCGTTCCCGGGTTCCGCGGGTTCGGCCGTTGCCCGACCAAGCCGGACGGCAGCTACGAGATCCTCACCCTGCTGCCGGGCGCGATCCCGGGCGAGAACGGCGCGACGCAGGCCCCGCACATCGACGTGTCGGTGTTCGCGCGCGGGCTGCTGCACCGGGTCGTCACGCGCATCTACTTCCCGGAGAACACCGAGGCCAACGCCGCCGACGCGGTGCTGAACTCGGTGCCGGAGGACCGGCGCGGCACGCTGATCGCGGCCAAGACCGACGACGGGTACCGCTTCGACGTGCGTCTCCAGGGTGAGGCTGAGACAGTGTTCTTCGATGTCTGACCTGTTCGACCCGATTCTCGCCGCCGGGCCGGTCCGCGACGAGGTCTCCGACGCCGCCTGGCTGCGGGGCCTGCTCGACGCGGAAGCGGCGCTGGCGGAGGCGGAGGCGGACGCGGGCGTGATCCCGCGCGAGCACGCCGATCGGATCGCCGCCGTGGCTCGTGACGGGAAGTTCGACCCCGCCGCGATCGGTGCGAAGTCCGTCGGCGTCGGCAACCCCGCCGCGCCGCTCGTGCGGGAGCTGACCGCGCAGGTCGGCGGCGAGGCGGGCCGGGTGGTGCACCTTGGCGCGACCAGCCAGGACATCGTGGACACCGCGGCGATGCTGGTGTCCGCGCGTGCGGTGGACGTGCTGCTCGGCGAGGTCGAGGCGTGCGCGGACCGGCTCGCCGACCTGGCGCGGGAGCACGCCGGCACTGTCCAAGCGGGACGGACGTTGCTGCAGCAGGCGCTGCCGGTGACGTTCGGGTTCCAGCTCGCCGGCTGGCTCTCCGGGCTGGACACGGCCGCGGACCGGTTGCGGGTGCAGCGGTTCGCGGTGCAGCTCGGCGGGGCGACCGGCACGCTGGCGTCGCTGGGCGAGCGGGGGCCGGCGGTGCTGGCGGCCTTCGCGCGCAGGCTCGGGCTGGCGGAGCCCGCGATGCCGTGGCACACCGAGCGGACGCGCATCGCGGAACTCGCCGGGGCGCTCGGTTCGTTGGCGGGTGTGGTCGCCGGTGCGTCGCGGTCGCTGGTGCTGCTCGCGCAGACCGAGGTCGGCGAGATCGCCGAGGTCGCCGAGGGCAGCGGCGGCTCGTCCACCATGCCGCACAAGCGGAACCCGGTCGCCGCGGTGGCGGCCGGGGCGGCCGCGCAGCAGGCGCCCGGACTGGTCGCGACCCTGCTCGGCGCGATGGCGCAGGAGCACCAGCGCGCCGCCGGTTCCTGGCACGCCGAGTGGCGGCCGCTGACGGAACTGTTCCGCAGCACCGGATCCGCCGTGCACTGGCTGCGCACGAGCCTGGACCGGCTCCAGGTCGACGCGGACCGGATGCGCGCGAACTTGGACATCACGCGCGGTGCGCTGCTGTCCGAACGGGTCACGACCGCGTTGGCGGCCGAGACCGGGCGGCTCGAAGCACACGACGCGGTGAGCGCGTGCACTCGCCGCGCTCTGGCCGGCGAGGGCGAGCTGGCCGATCTGCTGGCCGAGGACGCCTTGGTGGGCAAGCACCTGTCGCGCGAACGCATCGGCGAGCTGCTGGACCCGGCCGGTTACCTGGGGAGCGCGCGTGTCTTCGTCGAACGGGTGCTGGAGAAGCGAAAGGGGACTTCGTGAAGGTCCACTACGAGACCGCGGGCGACGGCGAACTCGTCGTCCTGAGCAACTCCATCGGCAGCAACCTGCGCATGTGGGAGCCGCAGGTGAAGCCGTTGGTGGACAACGGTTTCCGCGTCGTCCGCTACGACACGCGGGGTCACGGGCAGTCGCCGGTGCCGCCGGGGCCGTACTCGATCGCCGACCTCGGGCGTGACGTCGTCGAGCTGCTGGACACGCTCGGCGCCGAGTCCGCGCACTTCGTCGGCCTGTCACTGGGCGGGATGACCGGCGCCTGGCTCGGGCAGCACGCGCCGTCGCGGATCCGGTCGCTGGCCCTGACGTTCACCTCGGTCAAGCCCGGCAACGTCGACATGTGGACCGGGCGCGCGAAGCAGGTGCGTGCCGAGGGCATGGCGACGATCGCCGAGGGCAGCATCGGCCGGTGGTTCACGCGGGACTGGATCGACGCGAACCCCGAACTGGCCGAGGAGCTGCGGCAGATGACGGCCACGACCCCGGCCGAGGGCTACGCGTCGTGCTGCGAGGCCATCGCCGGGCTCGACCTGACCGCCGGGCTGGGCACGATCACCGCACCGACCCTGGTGATCTCGGGAGCCGACGACGCCGCGCTGCCGCCCTCGCACGGGCAGGTCATCGCCGACGGCATCCCGGGCGCGAAGTTCGAGGTGATCGACCACGCCGCCCACCTGGGCAGCTACCAGCAGGCAGGCAAGTTCACCGAACTGCTCCTGGAGCACCTGAAGGGGGCGCGATGAGCGACGAGCTGTACGACGCGGGCATGAAGGTCCGGCGCGAGGTGCTCGGCGACGCGCACGTCGACCGTGCCACCGCCAACGCGACCGAGTTCACGCAGAAGTTCCAGGACTACATCACCCGCGCCGCGTGGGGCTCGATCTGGACCCGCGAGGGCCTGGACCGCAAGACCCGCAGCTGCATCACGCTGGCCGTGCTCACCGCGCTGCACTGCCACGGCGAGATCGCGATGCACGTCCGCGCCGCCGTCGGCAACGGGCTGACCGCCGACGAGATCGGCGAGGTGCTGCTGCACGCCGGCGTGTACGCGGGGGTACCGGCGGCCAACGAGGCGTTCGCCATCGCGCAGAAGACACTGGCCGAGATGGGAGAGCCCACCGCCCAGCCGCGCGCCCACTAATCCCGCCCGTCGCCCGCCACCACCCTCGACGGAGGCGCTTCGCGCCGCAGTTAGATTGGGAATATGGAACCGACCGAGCGCGGCGCGCACCACGTCCAGTCGCTGGAACGCGGCCTGGCCGTGATCCGCGCGTTCGGCGCCGGGTCGCCCGAGCTGACGCTGTCCGACGTGGCGCGCTCGACCGGCCTGACCCGCGCCGCGGCCCGGCGGTTCCTGCTGACGCTCGTCGACCTCGGGTACGTGCGCACGGACGGGAAGTACTTCTCGCTGACCGCGCGTGTGCTGGAGCTCGGCTACGCGTTCCTGTCCAGCATGACGCTGCCCGAGGTCGCGCAGCCGCACCTGGAGCGGCTGTCCGCGGAGGTGCGCGAGTCGAGTTCGGTGTCCGTGCTGGAGGGCGCCGACATCGTCTACGTCGCGCGTGTCGCGGTGTCCCGGATCATGACGGTGAGCATCAACGTCGGCACCCGGTTCCCCGCCTACGCCACCTCGATGGGGCACGTGCTGCTCGCCGGGCTCGACGACGAGGGGTTCGCCCGGTACCTGGAGCAGGCCGAGTTGCAGCGGCTGACCTCGCACACGCTCACCTCGCCCGCCGCGTTGCGGGCCGAGCTGGCCGCGGTGCGGCAGCAGGGCTGGGCGCTGGTGGACCAGGAGCTGGAGGAAGGGCTGCGGTCGGTCGCGGCGCCGATCCGGGACCGGCAGGGCCGCGTCGTGGCGGCGGTGAACGTGTCCACCCACGCCAGCCGCACCCCGCGGGAGACGGTGATCGAGGAGATGGTGCCGCCGCTGCTGGCCGCCGCGAAGCGCATCGAGGACGACCTGGCCGTCGCACCCGCGCAGGCGCGCCGTGGGTGAGTGCGCCGGGCTGCTGCTGGCGGCCGGCGCCGGACGGCGGATGGGGCGTCCGAAGGCGCTGGTCGAACTGGACGGGGAACCGTTGCTGCGCCGGGCTTTGCGCGCGTTGACCGACGGTGGCTGTGCGCCGGTGCGGGTGGTGGTTGGCGCGCAGGCTTCGGATGTGCGGGCGTTGCTGCCCGATCCGTCGTGGGCGGTCGAGTCGCCGGACTGGGCCAGCGGAATGGGCGCGTCGCTGCGGGCCGGGCTGCGGGCACTGCCGGACGCGTCGGCCGTGCTGGTGCACCTGGTCGACCTGCCCGGGGTGGACGCCCGCATCGTGGCGCGGCTGCGGGCGCTGGCCTCGCCGGACGTGGTCGCGCGCGCTGCCTACGACGGCGTGCCGGGGCATCCGGTGCTGTTCGGCCGCCGCTGGTGGGACGAGGTCGCGGAGAGCGCCTCGGGCGACCGCGGAGCCCGCGACTGGCTCCGCGGCCGTACCGACGTGCGGCTGGTGGAGTGCGCCGACCTGGGCGGCGGCCAGGACGTGGACACCCCAGCGGACCTGCGGCGTTAACCGGCGACCACCCCGCCGACACCGGTTCGTCCGCCGGGTGTCCCGTGGAGTTCGGTGGTCACCCATGGCCGGACGTGGATACCCCCGCGGACCTGCCCCGCCAGGCGGCGACAACCCCGGGCCACGCCGGTTCACCGGCAGGTGCACTTCGCCGGGATTCCGGCCTGCAGATGCTTCCTGCTGGACCCCGGACCTGCCCACCAGGCGGCGACCCCCCGCCGATACCAGGCCGCCCGCCGGGTGTCCCGTGGAGTTCGGTGGTCGCCCTTGGCCGGAGGTGGACACCTCAGCGGACCCGGCCCGCTAGGCGGCGTCGACTCCGCGGAGGCTGGCCGGTCCGGCGGGTGTGCCGCCGAGTTCGACTGTCCCCCTTGGTTGCATGAGGACCCCCGGCGGACCTGCCCCGCTGAGCGGCGCCATGCCGTAGGTGCACTTCGCCGGACCCGGGCCCCGAACCCGCCCCGCTAAGCGGCGACCACCCCGCCGACACCGGTCCGCCCCGCGGGTGTCCCCACCAGTTCCACCGTCACCCCGGCCCGCACGCGCTCCCCGAACACCGCCACGATCGCGTCGGTCACCCCGGCCACCAGCCGGGCCACGAGGTCGTCCGCGTCCGGACGCTCGAACGCCGCTTCCCGGATCCCGAAGAGCACCGACGGCGCGGGCGCGGACGCCGGCTTGCCCCCGATGCCCCACCGGTTCGACGGCACCCCGACCAGCCGCACGACCGCGATCTCCCGCGCCCACTCCCCGTACACGGCGACGATCGCCTCGGTCAGGCCTTCGATCAGCTCGGTCTCGCGCCCGGCCAGGTCGCTCTCCAGGACGTGCACGGTCAGATGAGGCATCTCAACTCCCAAAGTAGATTTGCAAGCAAAGATAATTCCGGGCGGAGTGGCTGTCAACGGCGGGCGAACCCCTTAGGGTGGAGGGGTGAAGGTCAACTCACCCGAAGAGCTGGCGACGGAGCTGGACCGGGTCGGCTACCTGGCCGACGAGGGCGTCGCCACCGCCGCGTTCCTCGCGTTGCGCATGCAGCGCCCGCTGTTCTGCGAAGGCGAACCGGGCACGGGGAAGACCTCGCTGGCCGTGTCGCTGTCGGAGGCGCTCGGCCTGCCGCTGGTGCGGTTGCAGTGCCACGAGGGCATCGACGCGGCGCAGGCGCTGTACGAATGGGACTTCCCGCGCCAGCTGCTGCACCTGCGCGCGCTGGAAGCAGGCCGCGAGCACCTGGACGTCGAAGCCGCGGAGCAGTCGCTGTTCACCGAGCGGTTCCTGCTGGCCCGGCCGTTGCTGCGGGCGCTGAAGGAGTCGCCGTGCGTGCTGCTGGTCGACGAGATCGACCGCGCCGACGACGAGTTCGAGGCGTTCCTGCTGCAACTGCTCGACGAGAACGCCGTGACGATCCCGGAATTCGGCGAGATCCGGGCCGCGCAGCCACCGCTGGTGCTGCTGACCTCGAACCGGACGCGCGAGGTGCACGACGCGCTGAAGCGGCGCTGCCTCTACCACTGGCTGGAGCACCCCGACCTGGCCCGCGAGGTCGCCATCCTGCGCCGCAGACTGCCCGGAGTCGGCGAACGGCTCGCGACGCAGGTGGCCGCGGCCGTCCGCCGGCTGCGTGAGCTGGAGCTGCTGAAACCGCCTGGGATCGCCGAGTCGCTGGACTGGGCGCAGGCGTTGCTGGCGCTCAACCGCAGCGAGCTGGACGCGGAGATCGCCGCCCGGACCCTCGGCGCGGTCCTCAAGTACTCCGAGGACCTCGACCGAGTCCGCGCCAAACTCGACACTGTGCTGGCTTAGCCGACCCGGGCGAGGGCTTCCGCGGTCGCCTCCGCCTCCGTGCGCCCGCGCCCGCCGATCCACCCGCGCCCGTCCGGCGCCGCGTACTCCACGAACGCGAGCACCTCACCGGACGCCGTCGGGCACGTCGCGCGCTCCAGCACCTCCCCGGACACCGCGGGCGCGTCCAGGTACACCTCCTGCAGCAGCTCCCACAGCTCCTTCGCCGTCACTTCCGCGCCGGTCCGGTCGGTGTGCCGCTGGACGTGCCGCGCGAAGTCGATCTGCAGCCGCCGTGGGAGTTCGACGCCGTAACCGGTGCTCAGCAGGTGCGCGATGCCGCCCTTGCCGGACTGCGAGTTCACCCGGATGACGGCCTCGTAGGTGCGGCCGAGGTCCGCCGGGTCGACCGGCAGGTACGGCACCCGCCACTCCAGCTCCCGTTCCGGCACACCGGCCGCCGCCGCGCGGGCCCGGTGCTCGGCGAGGCCCTTGCGGATCGCGTCCTGGTGCGTGCCCGAAAACGCCGTGTGCACGAGGTCGCCCACATAGGGGTGCCGTTCGTGCACGGGCAGCCGCGTGCAGTGCTCCACCGTCCGCCGGATCCGGTCGATGTCCGAGAAGTCGATCATCGGGTCGATCCCCTGCGCGTGCAGGTTCAGCGCGAGCGTGGCGATGTCGACGTTCCCGGTGCGCTCGCCGTTGCCGAAGATGCAGCCCTCGACGCGCTGCGCCCCGGCGAGGAGGGCCAGCTCGGCGCAGGCGATCCCGGTGCCGCGGTCGTTGTGCGGGTGCACCGACAGGATCACCGAGTCGCGCCGGTCGAGGTTCTTCGACACGTACTCGATCTGGTCCGCGTAGACGTTGGGCGTGGCGACCTCGACGGTGGCGGGGAGGTTGAGGATCACCGGGCGGTCCGGGCTCGCGTCCCACAGCTCGGTCATCGTCGAGCACAGGTCGAGCACGTAGTCGGGCTCGGTCAGGTTGAACACCTCGGGCGAGAACTCGAACCGGACCCGGTCGCCGGCCAGCCGCAGCACGTCCTCGCCGGCGGCCACGATCAGCGCCTTCAACTCGTCCCGGTCGCGGCCGAGGACCACCTCGCGCCAGACCGGCGCGGTCGCCGCGTACAGGTGGATCACCACCGGGTTCGGCATCCCGGCGACGGACTCGGCGGTGCGCTCGATGAGGTCGCGCCGGGCCGGGGTGAACACGACGATCGTGACGTCCTCCGGCGCGAGGCCGGTTTCCGCGATGAGGCGGACGAAGTCGTAGTCGGTCTGCGAAGCCGACGGGTAGCCGACCTCGATCTCCTTGTAGCCCATCTCGACCATGAGCTCGAAGAAGCGCCGCTTGCGTTCCGGGTCCATCGGTTCGGCGAGTGCCTGGTTGCCGTCCCGCAGGTCGACCGGGACCCACAGCGGCGCCTGCGTGAGCCGGTTGGCCGGCCAGTCCCGTTCGGACAGTGGCACCGGCACGCGGGCGTACACGTCGCGGTACCGGTGGGAGGGCATCGGGGAGGGGTGCTGGGTGTTCCAGCGGTACATGTTCGCGTTCCTCTGGTCGTGGGGTGACGACCGGCGCAGCACGGCTCCCACGGCGGGGAGCCGGTCCGGTCAGGCCCCGCCGTGGCGGCGAAGGAGGAGAACGCGCGTGATCATGAGCTAGAATCTTACACAACTCCGCAGACAAGTAGAGGAGCTGTCGGTGGAACAGGTGCGGCGGCACCGGCTGGCCGAGCAGGCCGCGGATCTGCTGCTGACGCGGATCCGGTCGGGCGAGTGGCCACTGGGCGCGAAGCTGCCCGGCGAGACGACGCTCGCGCCGCAGCTCGGCGTGGGCCGGTCGACGGTCCGGGAAGCGATCCGCGAGCTGGCGGCGAAGGGTGTGCTGGAGACGCGTCAGGGCGCGGGCGTGTTCGTCCTCGCCCACGACGTGCGGGAGGACTGGGACGCGGTCCTGCGGCGCGCCGGGATCGTCGCGGTGGTGGAAACCCGCATCGCGATCGAGTCCGAAGCGGCAGCGCTGGCGGCCGCGCGCCGCACGCCCGCGGACCTGCGCCGGATCAGGCGCGCGCTGGCCGGCCGCCTGGATCCGGGGTTCGGGATCGAGGAACTCGTCGACGCGGACACGGCCTTCCACCGCGCCGTCGTCGTGGCCGCGCACAACGAGATCCTGGTGGAACTGTTCGACACCGTCGCGCCCCGCGTCCGCCAGGCGATGGTCGACATGCTGCGGCTGCGCCCCGGCGGCCCCGACCACGAGGCGCACGCCGGACTGGTGGACGCCATCGCGGCCGGGGACGCGGCCAGGGCTGCCGTGGTGAGCCGGGCTCACCTGGTGTCGATGAAGGAGGCCCTCAGCGCGGGCGGTGCGCGAGCAGGTACGCCTGCGGAGTCGTCTCGTACTCGAACGCGGGCTCGCGGATCAGCCGCGCGGTCACCGGGAGCCCGGCGTCCGCCAGCAGTTCCGTGATGCGGTCCGGCGGCAGGCGGTAGGCGTCGTAGGAAACCGTGTGCCCGTAAGCCTGTTCGAGGCGCTTGCGCTCGTCGCCGACCTGGAACGCCACCATCAGGTGCCCGCCCGGCGCGAGGACCCGCGCGAACTCCGCGAACACCTCCGGCAGCAGCTCCGGCGGGGTGTGGATGATCGAGTAGAACGCGAGGATCCCGCCCAGGCTGGCGTCCTCCAGCGCCAGGTCGGACATGGAGCCGACCTCGAACCGCAGGTGCGGGTAGCGCCGCCGCGCCTCCGCCAGCATGCCGGGCGACAGGTCGATGCCGAAGACTGGAACCCCCAGCGAGTCCAGGTACGTCGTCACCCGCCCCGTGCCGCAGCCGATGTCCGCCACCTGCCCGCCGTCGCGGCGCACGTAGTCGGCGAAGAGCCGCAACATCGCCAGGTCCTCCGGAGTCTGCTCCAGGAGGCCTTCGAGGAGCTTCGCGTAGTCGACCGCCACGGTGTCGTAGGCGGCGCGGGTCATGTCGAGATGGGTCACCCGGCGACCGTATCGAGGGCGAGTGGCCGGGGTGGCCCGACTCGCCGCCGGTGCCGGAGAAATCTTTGTCCCGCAACAGTTTCAGCAATGCGCGAGGCGCAGGCGGGTCACCAGGTCCGGGTTGGCGGGGAACGTGCGGCCGAGGGAGACGAGGTCTGCGCCCGCCGCGTGCACCTCGACACCGGCGAAGCCCGCGTCGATCGCGTTGCGGGCGTTGGCCGCGAAATTCGCGAGAGTGGGCTGGTGGCCGTCGCGCGTGAACACGGTGATCGGCGAGCCGGCGCGGCGCGCCGGCGTGAGCGAACGTTCCCCGCGGTACTCCGAGAAGCCGGTCGCCGATCTGCGCGGCGAGCGCGGGCGGATCAACCGGATGGCCGGCGATCCGCCGCGCTCGCGCGAGGTGATCGCGGCTTCGCCCCGCCGAGGCCGTGCTGCAGCAGGTCGAAGGCCCGGTCGATCACCGCGGGCTGGTCGCGGTGCACGTCGTCGGGGTCGTCGCCGTCCAGCATGCGGCTGGTCGCCCGCTCGTAGATCGAGTCGATCGCGGCGGTCAGCAGGTTCGCCGTCAGCCGCGCTTCCACCGGGTCGCCGGTCTCCTCGGTCAGCACGTCCGCCAGCATCGCGGCGATCTCGCGGGACTGCTCGTAAGTGCGCGTGACGAGCGCCGGGCTGGCGCGCAGGATCGACAGGAACCCCACCGTCCCCGGCCGCGTCCCGGACAGCGGGTGGCGTTGCCGCACCAGTTCGTGGTGGTACCGCCGCAGCGCGGTCACCACGTCCTGACCGGCGGGCCGCTCCCGGACGACCCGCTCCAGTTCGCGGAGCCGGTCGTCGTGCCGGTCGAGGAACAGGTCCTCCTTGCGCGGGAAGTAGTTGAACACGGTCATCTTCGAGACGCCCGCGGCCTCCGCGACCTCGGCGACGGTCACGTTGTCGAAGCCCTTGACGGCGAACAGACCGGTCGCGACGTCGGAGATGTGCCGTCGCGTGGCCCGCTTCTTCTCTTCGCGCAGTCCCACAGCGGAATCCTATACCGAACCAAAAGTTTGACCGAGTAAAAGTTTGTGGCACGATGGGGCCATGGACTTCGACGTGGTGATCTCCGGGGGCGGGCCGGTCGGCCTGATGCTGGCGGGCGAGTTGCGGCTCGGCGGGGTGGACGTGCTGGTCGTGGAGCGGCGGACCGAGATCGATCCGACCCTCAAGGCGGGCTCGATCAACCTCGCGACGGGTGAGGCGCTCTACCGGCGCGGCCTGCTGGAGCGGCTCGAACACGAGACGCGGCAAGGCATGGCGCAGGTGAAAGCGATGCTGTCGCGGGCGAAATCGGCGCCGCCGCCGATCGCCGGGCACTTCGGCGGGATCATGGTCGGCCTCGACCTGGTCGACTTCGCCGACCCCGCGTTCCGGGACGCGGGTCCGGCCGCCAACCTGCAGCTGGTGGGCCAGCAGACCGTGGAGAAGGTGCTGGCGGAGCACGCGACCGGCCTGGGGGCGGTCGTGCGCCGGGGCGCCGAGGTCACCGGGTTCGAGGCGGACGACGACGGCGTGACGGTCTTCGTCGGCGGCGACCGGGTCCGCGCGGGCTGGCTCGTCGGCTGCGACGGTGGCCGCAGCCTGGTGCGCAAGCTGGCCGGGTTCGACTTCCCCGGCACCGATCCGGAGATCACCGGGCGCCAGGCGCTGGCCGACCTGGACGGCGCGGACGCGCTCGGATTGGGCTGGCACCGCACGAGCACCGGCGTCTACGTGCACGGCCCGCTGCCGGGACGGATCCTGACCGTCGAGTTCGACGGCCCGCCCGCGGACCGCACCTCGCCGGTCACGGTCGCCGAGCTGCAGGACAGCATCCGCCGGGTGTCCGGAGTGGACGTCACGGTCAGGTCGATCCGCAGCGTCACGCGGTTCACCGACAACGCCCGCCAGGCCACCACCTACCGCCGGGGGCGGGTGCTGCTCGCCGGCGACGCGGCGCACGTCCACTCGCCGTTCGGCGGGCAGGGGCTCAACCTCGGCATCGGCGACGCGGTCAACCTCGGCTGGAAACTCGCCGCGACGGTGCGCGGCGACGCGCCGGACGGGCTGCTCGACACCTACCCGGTCGAACGGCACCCGATCGGCGAGTGGGTGTTGGAGTGGACCCGTGCGCAGATCGCGGCGATGCGGCCCGATCCGCACGCCAAGGCCCTGCGGTCGGTGCTCACCGACCTGCTCGCCACCGGCGACGGGGCGACGTACCTGGCGAAGAAGCTGTCCGGCGTGCTGCACCGCTACCCGGTCGGCAGCGACCACGACCTGGCCGGCAAGAGCGCGCCGGACTTCGAGTTCACCGACGGCAGCCGTCTCGCCGACCACTGCGGCGACGGCCGGGCCGTCCTGATCGGCGCGCGGATCGACGACGAGCGGGTCCGCCTGGCGCCGGGGGAAGTCGTCGGGCGGCCCGATCTCAAGGCCCTGATCAGGCCCGACGGGCACGTCGCGTGGGCAGCAGAGGACGGCGGCACGGCCGGTCTGGAGGAGGCGTTCGCGACCTGGTTCGGCACGCGGAACCCCTCACATCGGATTTTCGCGTAACAATGAAGACGTGAGCACCCAGGACCCGCTGGCCGGATTCGTCGGCTTCGCCACCGCGCTGCGCGAAGCCGGCGTCGCCTGCGGGCCGCAGCGGGTGCAGGCCTACCTCGACGCGGTCGAGCGGCTGGACGTCGGCGAGGTGGACCAGCTGTACTGGGCGGGCAGGCTGACGCTGTGCTCGGACCCGGACGACCTGATCCGCTACGACGACGCGTTCGCGCAGTGGTTCGCCGCCGCGCCACCGGAACCGCGGCCGGCCACCGTCCGCCGCGAGCAGCGGTCCCGCATGGCCGCCCTCGTGTCGCAGTCCGCGGGCCAGGGCGAGGCCGAGTCGGACGACGAGCAGCTGCGCGTCGCCGCCACCGACGCGGAAGTGCTGCGGGAACGCGATCTCGCGGAGCTGACCAAGGCCGAACGCGAGCACCTGCGGGAGCTGATGGCGGTGCTGCGGCCGCAACCGCCGATGCGGAAGTCCCTGCGCAGCAGGCCCGCGCGCCGCGGCGCGCTCGACCCCGGCCGGACGTTGCGCGCGATGCTGGCGGGCGGTGGCGAACCGGTCCGGCTCGCGCACCGGAACCGGTCCACCCGCCCGCGCCGGGTGGTGCTGCTGCTCGACGTGTCCGGGTCGATGAGCCCGTACGCCGACTCGCTGCTGCGGTTCGCGCACGTGGTCGTGCGCCGCGCGCCGGCCGCCGTCGAGGTGTTCACCCTCGGCACCCGGCTGACCAGGGTGTCCCGGCAGCTGCGGCAGCGCGATCCGGAACGCGCGATGCTCGCCGCGGGCACCGCGGTGCCCGACTTCGCCGGCGGCACCCGGCTCGGCGAGACGCTGCGGATCTTCCTGGACCGGTGGGGGCAGCGCGGGCTCGCGCGCCGCGCCGTCGTCACGGTGTTCTCCGACGGCTGGGAGCGCGGCGACCCCAGCCTCCTCGGCGAGCAGATGGCCCGGTTGCGCCGCCTGGCGCACGCGGTGTTCTGGGTGAACCCGCACGCGGGACGCGAAGGCTACGCTCCGGTGCAGTCCGGCATCGCGGCCGCGCTCCCGCACGTCGACCGCTTGCTGGCCGGCCACAGCCTGGCCACCCTGGAACGACTGCTGCTGGAGATCCGCGATGCATGATGTGCTCGACGAGTTGTACAAGCGCTGGCGCGAGGGCGAAGCCGTCGGCGTCGGCACGGTCGTGGCGACCTTCTCCTCGGCGCCCCGCGCGCCGGGCGCCGCGATGCTGGTCACCGAGGACGGCACGGCGGTCGGCAGCGTGTCCGGCGGCTGCGTCGAGGGTGCGGTGTACGAGCTGGCGCAACAGGTGGTCGCCGACCGCGAGCCGTTGCTGCAGCGCTATGGCGTGAGCGACGACGACGCGTTCGCGGTGGGCCTGACCTGCGGCGGGATCATCGACATCTACGTCGAGCGGATCGACAGGGAGACCCTGCCCGAGCTGGGCGACGTCGTCGACTCGGTGCACCGCGGGGAGCCGGTCGCCGTGGTCACCGTGATCGAGCACGAGGACCCGGAGCGGCGCGGGCGGCACATGATCGTGTGGCCGGACCGGACCGCGGGGACGCTCGGCAGCGACCGGATCGACGACGCGGTCGCCGACGACGCGCGCGGCCTGCTCGCCAACGGGCGCACCGGAACGCTGCACTACGGGCTCGAGGGCGAGCGGCGCGGTGAGGGCATGGCGGTGTTCGTCAACTCCTTCGAACCGCAGCCGCGGATGCTGGTGTTCGGCGCGATCGACTTCGCGGCCGCGATGGCCCGCATGGGCGCCTACCTCGGTTACCAGGTCACGGTGTGCGACGCGCGTCCGGTTTTCGCCACCGCGTCGCGGTTCCCGGACGCCGACGACGTCGTGGTGGACTGGCCGCACCGCTACCTCAAGGCGGAGGCGGAGGCGGGCCGCATCGACCGGCGGACCGTGATCGCGGTGCTCACCCACGACCCGAAGTTCGACGTGCCGCTGCTGGAGGTCGCCTTGCGGCTGGACGTCGGTTACATCGGGGCGATGGGGTCGCGGCGCACGCACGACGACCGCCTCACCCGCTTGCGGGAGGCGGGATTGACAGAGGCGGAACTGTCGCGATTGGCCTCGCCGATCGGACTCGACCTGGGCGCCCGCACACCGGAGGAGACCGCGGTGTCGATCGCCGCGGAGATCATCGCGTTGCGGTGGGGCGGCGGCGGGAAGCGGCTCACGGAGTTGTCCGGGCGGATCCACGGCTGACCCTGTCGTGCGGCCACGACTGGCCCTTTCGCAGGCCTGCGACTGGTCAATTCGTACGAGCCGTTTCCGCGGTTGCGGTGGTGGAGCTGGGTTTTTCCGTGCAGGTGCGGGAGTCGGGGTGAAGTGTCACCCAACCAGGACTTGTCCGAACGGCACGGAAGTAGCACGCTCGCTTGTGAAGCCGATCACCCAGCTCCCACCACTGGAGGCCTCATGCGCATCACCGTCAACGTGGACGGAACCAGTTACACCGACGAGGTCGAACCCCGCACGTTGCTCGTTCACTACCTGAGGGAGACGCTCGGGAAAGTCGGCACCGTCATCGGGTGCGACACCAGCAACTGCGGTGCCTGCACCGTGCACCTCAACGGCCAGAGCGTGAAGTCCTGCTCGGTTCTCGCCGTGCAGGCCGACGGTGCCGAGGTGACGACCATCGAGGGCCTGGCCCGCGACGGCAAGCTCCACCCGGTCCAGGAAGCGTTCCACGACAACCACGCCCTGCAGTGCGGGTTCTGCACGCCGGGCATGATCATG
The DNA here is from genome assembly GCF_040614175.1 of Amycolatopsis sp. NPDC006131. NCBI lineage: Bacteria > Bacillati > Actinomycetota > Actinomycetes > Pseudonocardiales > Pseudonocardiaceae > Amycolatopsis > Amycolatopsis sp. NPDC006131. The sequence goes on along the minus strand of NZ_JBEXTX010000031.1, from coordinate 13,434 downwards.
CAGTCGATCGACCTGCTCGCCGACAACCCGAACCCGGACGAGCACGCCGTGCGCGAGGGGCTCGAGGGCAACCTGTGCCGCTGCACCGGTTACCAGAACATCGTTCGCGCCGTGCGGGACGCGGCGCAGCGGATGAGCCCGGGCGCGGGGCCGGAGGCCGAGCGCGTGTCCGGTGACGACGTCACCCGCGCGCCCAGCGCGTTCGCGGGCGGGGGCGAGTGACATGACGTCGACGATCGAACCCGAGGTCGGCAAGGCGCGCACCCGCAAGGAGGACGCGCGGCTCATCACCGGCCGCACCCGCTGGACCGACAACATCACGCTGCCCGGGATGCTGCACGTGGCGATCCTGCGCAGCCCGTTCGCCCACGCCCGGATCAGTTCCATCGACACGGCCGCGGCGCGGGACATGCCGGGCGTCGTCGCCGTCTACACCGCCCGCGACCTCGACCCGGACAGCGCGATCGGCATGCCGTGCGCCTGGCCGATCACGCCGGACATGAAGCAGCCGCGGCGGCCCGTGCTGGCCGCCGACCGGGTCAACTTCGCCGGCGAGGGCGTCGCGGTGGTCGTGGCCCGCAGCAAGGCCGAGGCCGCCGACGCGCTCGAGGCGATCGACGTGGACTACGAGGAACTGCCCGTGGTCCTCGGCCTGGAGAACGCGATCGCCGACGACGCGCCGCTGGTGCACGAGGAGCTGGGCACCAACAAGCAGGCGACGTGGGTCTTCGACTCGGCCGAGGCCGGCACGGGCGGCAACGTCGAGGAAGCGCTGTCCGGCGGCGAGGTCGTGCTCAAGCGGCGGTTCCGCCAGCAGCGCCTGGTGCCCGCGTTCATGGAGCCGCGCTCGGTCGTGGTCGACCCGACCGGCACCCAGATCACCATGTGGTCGGCCACCCAGGTGCCGCACATCCTCAAGACGATGACGGCGCTGACGCTCGGCATCCCCGAGCACAAGCTGCGTGTCATCGCGCCGGACGTCGGCGGTGGGTTCGGCGGCAAGATCGCCGTGCTGCCCGAGGAGACCATGGCGGTCCTCATCGCGCAGAAGCTCGGCAAGCCGGTCAAGTGGACCGAGACCCGCTCGGAGTGCATGCAGACCGCGCACCACGGCCGCGACCAGATCCAGGACATCTCGATCAGCGCGAACCGCGACGGCACGATCACCGGCCTCAAGGTCGAGCTGCTGGCCGACATGGGCGCCTACAACGGGCTCGTCGGGCCGGGCGTGCCGATCCTGGGCGCGTTCATGTTCAACGCGATCTACAAGATCCCGGCCTACCACTTCGCCTGCACGAACGTGTTCACCAACACCACGCTCACCGACGCCTACCGCGGCGCCGGGCGGCCGGAGGCCACGTTCGCGATCGAGCGGATGATGGACGAGCTGGCCGCCGAGCTGGGCATGGACCCGCTGGAGCTGCGCGAGAAGAACTGGATCAAGCACGAGGAGTTCCCGTTCACCACGGTCTGCGGGCTGACCTACGACTCGGGCAACTACGAGGCCGCCACCGAGCGCGCCAAGGAGCTGTTCGACTACGAGGGCCTGCGCCGGGAGCAGCAGGAACGCCGTGAGCGCAAGGATCCGGTGCAGCTGGGCATCGGCATCTCGACGTTCACCGAGATGTGCGGGCTGGCGCCGTCGCGGGTGCTCGGGTCGCTGGACTACGGCGCAGGCGGCTGGGAGCACGCGGCGATCCGCGTGCTGCCGACCGGCAAGGTCGAGGTCGTCACCGGCGCCTCCGCCCACGGGCAGGGGCACGAGACGGCGTGGAGCCAGATCGTGGCCGACCGGCTCGGCGTCGCGTTCGAGGACATCGAGGTCATCCACGGCGACACGCAGTCCTCGCACAAGGGCATGGACACCTACGGGTCGCGGTCGCTGGCCGTCGGCGGCATCGCGGTGGTCAAGGCCGCCGAGAAGGTCGTCGACAAGGCCCGCACGATCGCCGCGCACCTGCTGGAGTGCTCGCCGGACGACCTGGAGTTCGAGGGCGGCAAGTTCACCGTCCGCGGCACGGACACGTCGACGACGATCCAGGACGTCGCGTTCGCGACGTTCGCCGCGCACAACCTGCCCGAGGGCATGGAGCCCACGCTGGACTCCGAGGCCGTGTTCGACCCGGAGAACTTCTCGTTCCCGCACGGCACGCACCTGTGCGCCGCCGAGGTGGACACCGAGACCGGGCGGGTGCGGCTGCGCTCGTACGTGTGTGTGGACGACGTGGGCAAGGTGGTCAACCCGCTGATCGTGGAGGGGCAGGTGCACGGCGGTCTCGCCCAGGGCATCGCGCAGGCCCTCTACGAGGAGGCGGTGTTCGACGAGAGCGGCACGCTGACCACCGGCACGTTCGCCGACTACCTGCTGCCCTCGGCGGCCGACCTGCCGTCGTTCGTCACCGACCGCACCGAGACGGCGGCGACGTCGAACCCGCTCGGCGTCAAGGGCGTCGGCGAGGCGGGCACGATCGCCTCCACCCCGGCGGTGGTCAACGCGGTCGTGGACGCCGTGCGGCAGTTCGGGGTCAACGACATCGAGATGCCGTGTTCGCCCATGCGGGTGTGGTCGGCGATCCACCGCGGTCGTACCGACGCCGGCGGTGTCGGCGCGGAGGCCGGCGGCGGACTGGGTTCCATCGACGCTTCGGGAGGTGCGCAGTGATCCCCGCTGCCTTCGACTACGTCGCGCCGTCCACTGTGGACGAGGCGGTGCAGGCACTGGCCGCGGCCGGTGAGGACGCCAAGGTGCTGGCCGGTGGGCAGAGCCTGCTGCCGGTGCTGCGGATGCGGCTGGCCGCGCCGACGACCCTCATCGATCTCGGCAGGATCACCGAGCTGCGGGGCGTCCGCGACGACGGCGACGCGATCGTGATCGGCGCCATGACCACGCACTACGACGTGCAGCGCGACCAGCTGGTCGCCGAGCACGCCGCGCTGCTGGCCAGGGCGACCGACACGGTGGCCGACCCGCAGGTGCGGCACCGCGGCACGTTCGGCGGTTCGATCGCGCACGCGGACCCGGCAGGCGACCTGCTGGCCCCCGCGCTGGCGATGGACGCCGAGATGGTGATCGCGAGCAGCAGCGGCAGGCGGACCGTGTCGGCGGCGGAGTTCTTCCAGGACTTCTTCACGACGGCGCTGGAGCCGGGCGAGATCCTGGTCGAGATCCGCGTGCCGAAGCACACCGGGTGGAAGGCACACTACGAGAAGTTCAACCGGGTCGCCCAGGCGTGGTCGATGGTCGCGGTGGCGGCCACGGTCCGCACGGACGGCGACACGATCGCCGAGGCCCGGGTCGCGCTGACGAACATGGCGTCGGTGCCGGTGCGGGCCACCGCGGTCGAGCAGGCCCTGGTGGGCCAGTCGGCGTCCGACGACACGATCCGCGCCGCGGCCGCCCACGCCGCCGAAGGCACCAGCCCCACGGCGGACGGCAACGCGGACGTGGAGTACCGGCAGGAGCTGGCCAAGGTGCTGACGGGCCGCGCGGTCTCGGCAGCGCTGGCCGCCGTGTAGGCCCAGCCCCCGCGGCCGCCCCCGCCCGGGGCGGCCGCGGGCGCAGGCCACCACCTGCGAGGCGGCCGCGGGGAGGTCGTGCCCCCGTCAGCCACCGGCGGCGCGCGCGTGGAGCTCCCGTCGGCGGGCGCTGGCCGTGCGAGTCTCGTGCCCCCGGTCGGGCACCCGGCCGCGCGGGCCTCCTCACTCCCACCGCGCGTGCCTGGCCACCACGCCGACCCCTCACATCTGGAGACCCCCGTTCCACCCGGCTCCCAACCTCGTCCGGCGCCAGGCCCCGAACGCACCAATGTGATCATCCGACCGCCAGACCCCACGCAGGGAGCGCCGATCCGGGTCCCTCGAAGTCACGCACACGCCGGTTCCGGCACTAAGGTGGCTGCGAGGGACTTGAAGCTTTCTGGAGAAGGGAGGTCGGCCCGTGCGGCTCGACCATGAATTCACCGTTCCGGCCCCGCCCGCCGAGGTGTGGAAGGCGGTCACCGACCCGGAACGCGTTGCCCCCTGCATGCCGGGTGCGACCCTGACGAAGGTCGAGGGCGAGACGTTCACCGGCACGGTCAAGGTGAAGCTGGGGCCGATCTCCCTGCTGTACAAGGGCTCCGGCGAGTTCCTGGAGACCGACGAGCAGGCCCGCAGGATCGTGATCAAGGCCTCCGGCAAGGACTCGCGAGGAGCAGGCACCGCGGCGGCGACCGTCACGGTGACGCTGTCCGAGGAGAACGGCGGGACGAAGGGTTCCGTGGCGACGGACCTGAACGTGACCGGCCGCCCGGCGCAGTTCGGCCGCGGCATGATCTCCGAGGTCGGCGGCAAGATCCTGGACCAGTTCGCGACGAACCTGGCCGACCGCCTCGGCTCAGCGGAGACCCCAGCGACCCCGGCCGAGGAGAAGCCGGCCGAGTCCGGGGTGACCACCGAACCGGCCCCGGAGAAGCCCAAGCTGGAGACGGTGAAGCCCCAGCCGCAGGAAGCCGAGGCGATCGACCTCTTCGAGTACGCGGGCAGCTCCATCGGCAAGCGCCTGGCCCCGGTACTCGCCGGAGTCGCCGCGGTACTCGGCATCGTGGCGATCGTGCGCCTGATCCGCCGCCGCTGAGGCCCAGCGCCGAGCGGGCGCCCCACCTGCTCGGCGCACCTCCACACGACACCCGGGCACGCCAGCCGCCCACCTGAGTTCACCACGCACTGCCCGCCACGCGGCGCGCCCTGTCGGGCCCCCAGATCCAGCCGCCCGGCTGGCGACTGCCTACCGGGCCCCCGCGCGGGCGTGCGCGCCCGCTTTGCGCCATCACGCCCTCGCGCGCCGCAGCCCCTCTGACTGGTCACCCCCGCGGGCGAGCGCGCCCGCTTTGCGCCATCACGCCCTCGCGCGCCGCAGCCCCTCCGACTGGGCACTTCCGCGCGCTCGCGCCCGCATTGGGACACCGCGGCCAGGCTGCGACACCACGCCGTCGTGCCAGCCCCTCCGACCGGGCACGCCCGCGCGCCCGCGTTGCGACACTGCGCCCGCGTTGCGACACTGCGCCCGGGCTGTGACACCACGCCTGCGTTGCGACACCGTGACCGCGCTGCGACATCGCGCCCGCGCGCGACAGCGCGGCCGCGGCGTCGCGCCCTACCCCCGGTGCAAGCCCGCTTCGCGCCCCTGGCATCCACCCGGCGCAGCCCGCGCCAGGTCCACTGCACACCACGCGTGCCGGTCCCGCCCCGGCGTGCTGCGCGCCACGCTGGGGAAGTGGGTCGCCGCAGGCGATGTTGTACCTCTTGTGCGTACCGAAACCGACGTCGTGGTGATCGGGGCGGGGCAGGCCGGCCTGTCGGCCGCCTACTTCCTCCGGCGGTCCGGCCTGGAGTTCGTCGTCCTCGATCGGGACTCCTCGCCGGGCGGGGCGTGGCAGCATCGGTGGCCCTCCCTGCGGCTGGACAAGGTTCACAAGTTCCACGACCTGCCCGGCATGGCCTTCGACGAGCAGGACGAGCACCGGATGGCGTCGGAGGTCGTCGCGGAGTACTTCGCGCGCTACGAGCGTGCCTTCGAGCTGCCGGTGCGGCGCCCGGTCGAGGTGGTCGCCGTCCGGGACGCCGGTGAGCGGCTCCTCGTCGAGAGCGCCGGCGGCGATAGCTGGGCCGCCCGCGCCGTGATCAACGCGACCGGCACCTGGACCCGCCCGTTCTGGCCGCACTACCCCGGCCAGGAGACCTTCACCGGTCGCCAGTTGCACACCGCCGACTACCGCGGCGCGGAGGAGTTCCGCGGGCAGCACGTGCTGGTCGTCGGCGGCGGGACGTCGGCCGTGCAGCTGCTCATCGAGATCGCCGAGTTCGCGAGCGGCACCACCTGGGTGACCCGCCGCCCGCCGGTTTTCAAGGACGTCGAATTCAGCCCCGAGCTGGGCCGCGAAGCCGTGGCGCAGGTCGAGCGCCGCGTGCGGGCTGGGCTGCCCCCGGGGAGCGTGGTGAGCGTGACCGGCCTGATGCGCACGCCCCAGGTGCGCGAGGCCGAGGCCCGCGGGATCCTCGACCGGAAGCCGATGTTCGACCACCTGACCCCGACGGGCGTGGTGTGGCCGGACGGGACCGAGCAGCGAGTCGACGCGATCCTCTGGGCGACCGGTTTCCGCGCCGCGCTGGACCACCTCGCGCCACTGCACCTGCGCGAACCCGGCGGCGGCATCCGCATGGACGGCACCCGCGCAGCCGCCGAACCCCGCCTGCACCTGGTCGGCTACGGCCCATCAGCGAGCACGATCGGCGCGAACCGAGCGGGCCGCGCAGCAGTCCGCGAGATCCGGCAGCTGCTCGCGACCCCCAAGGTGGCCGCGGCGAGCTGAGCGGCTCGCCTGGCGCGGCTGCCCGGGGGCGAGACCGGCCCGAGCGCACCGGGGGTGGTTGCGATGCGGCTGGGTACTGGGGGTTGCGCGGGATGGGGCGGCGGTGCGGCTGGCTGGAGTGGCTGCTGGGTAGCTGCGGTGGCGCGGGGTGGGTCCGCAGGGGACGGCGCGGGTTTACCGGGGGGCCGCTTTACCGGGGGTGGCCGCGTTGCGGCTGGTTCCGTGTGGGTGCCGGGGGCTGCACGGGATGGGGTGGTTGGACGCGCCAGGGGGCGGCGGTGTGGATGGCTGGAGTGGCTGCTGGGTAGCCGCGGTGGCGCGGGGTGGGTCCGCAGGGGACGGCGCGGGTTTACCGGGGGGCCGCTTTACCGGGGGTGGCCGCGTTGCGGCTGGTTCCGTGTGGGTGCCGGGGGTTGCGCGGGATGGGGTGGTTGGACGCGCCGGGGGCCGCGTTGCGGCTGGCTGGAGTGGCTGCCGGGTAGCCGCGGCGGTGCGGGATGGGCCCGCAGGGACGACGCGGGTGCGCCGGGGGTGGCCGTGTTGCGGTGGTTCCGTGTGAGCGCCAGGGGTTGCACGAGATGGAGTGGACGCGCCGGGGGGCGGCGGTGCGGCCGGCTGGAGTAGCTGCAGGGCAGCCGCGGCGGCGCGGGGTGGGCTCGCAGGGGACGGCGCGGGGCGCACCGGGGGTGGCCGCGACGCGGCTGGTCCGGAGCGGGTACCGGCGAGCGGGCCTGCACAGACTGAGGGATTGGGACCGTCACTTCGGCAGCGCGAGCTGGGGGGATTGCGACCGTCAGTTCGGCAGCGCGAGCTGGGGGGATTGGGACCGTCAGTTCGGCAGCGCGAACACCCTCCGCGCGTTCCCACCCAGAAAAGCCTCCCGCGCGGAAACCCCCAGCTCCAGCGCCGGCAGCTGCTTCAGGGCCTGGGCCGGGGTGAGCATCGGGTAGTTGCTGCCGAACATGACGCGCGTCCGGCCGCGGTCGCGCATGTACTCGACCAGCTCGGCGGGCAGCCGGTGCACCGCGTAGGCCGACGTGTCCACGTAGAAGTTCGGGTACTTCGCCGCCAGGGACAGGACCTCCGCCATCCACGGGTAGCCCACGTGACCGCCCACTACGACCAGCTCCGGGAAGTCCAGCAGCACCTCGTCGAGGTACGGGATCGGCCGCCCGGGCTCCGACGGGCACCGCGGGCCGGTGTGGCCGATCTGCGTGCAGAACGGCACGTCCTCCTCCACACAGGCCACGTAAACCGGGTAGTAGCGGCGGTCGTTCGGCGGCAGGTTCCACAGCCACGGCACCACCCGCACCCCGACGAAACCGTTCCGCACGCACCTCCTGATCTCCCGGACCGCCCGCACCGGGTCCGTCAGGTCCACCGTCGCGACCCCCGCGAACCGGTCCGGGTGCGCCGCCACCAGCTCCGCCACCTCGTCGTTCGTGATCAGGGCACCACCCGGCCCGTGCCAGGCCGACAGCAAGCCGACCCGCACCCCGGCCTCGTCCATCGCGTCGAGCGTCGCCCTCAGCTGGGGCGCCCTGCGGGACATGTTCGTCCACCGCACCAGCGTCTCCAGCCACGGCTGGTCCATGAAGCGCTGGTTCGGCTGCTGCATCCACACGTCGACCACGTCAGCCATCGCTCACCCTCCCAGCGGCCCCGGCGAAGATCCGCTTGACAGCATCCCACGCCCACCCCAAGGGTTGTCACATGAACAAGGGCATGCTCACCCTCGACCAGCTCCGCGAACTGGCCGAGGAGGGCACCGTGGACACCGTGCTCGTCGCGATGACCGACATGCAGGGCCGCCTCCAGGGCAAGCGCTGCTCGGCCGCGTACTTCCTCAACGAGGTCGTCACCCACGCCACCGAAGCCTGCAACTACCTCCTCGCCGTCGACGTCGACATGAACACCGTCGACGGCTACGCGATCTCGAGCTGGGAAAGCGGTTACGGCGACTTCGTCCTCCGCCCGGACCTGTCCACGCTCCGCCGCGTGCCCTGGCACGACGGGACCGCCCTCGTGCTTTGCGACGTCGAGCGCGTCGAGGGTGGAGAGGTCACCGCGTCGCCCCGGCAGATCCTGCGCCGCCAGCTCGACCGGCTCGCCCAGCGTGACCTCGCCGCGTTCGTCGGCACCGAGCTGGAGTTCATCGTCTTCGACGACACCTACGAGCAGGCCTGGCGCGGCGGCTATCGCGACCTGACACCCGCCAACCAGTACAATGTGGACTATTCGATGCTCGGCACCGCCAGGCTGGAGCCGTTGCTGCGCCGCATCCGCAACGACATGGCCGGCGCGGGCATGTACGTCGAGTCCGCCAAGGGCGAGTGCAACCCCGGCCAGCACGAGATCGCGTTCCGCTTCGACGAGGCCCTGCGCACCTGTGACAACCACAGCATCTACAAGACCGGCGCGAAGGAGATCGCCGCGCAGGAGAACCGCAGCCTCACCTTCATGGCCAAGTACAACGAGCGCGAGGGCAACTCCTGCCACATCCACCTCAGCCTGCGCGGCACGGACGGCACCCCGGTGTTCGCGCAGGATCCCGCGCTGATGCGGCACTTCATCGCCGGGCAGCTGGCCTGCCTGCGCGAACTGACCTACTTCCTCGCGCCGAACATCAACTCCTACAAGCGGTTCGTGCCCGGCAGCTTCGCGCCGACCGCCGTCGCCTGGGGCACCGACAACCGCACCTGCGCGCTGCGCGTCGTCGGGCACGGCGAGTCGCTGCGGGTGGAGAACCGGGTGCCCGGCGGCGACGTCAACCCCTACCTCGCCGTCGCCGCGATCATCGCCGCCGGCCTGCACGGCATCGAAAACGAGCTGCCCCTGGACGACGAGTTCACCGGCAACGCCTACCACTCGGACAAGCCGACCGTGCCGACTACGCTGAGGGAGGCGGCGGAGCTGCTGGCCGACAGCAAGGTCGCCCGCGAGGCGTTCGGCGAGGACGTCGTCGAGCACTACCTCAACGCGGCCAGGGTCGAGCTCACCGCCTTCGATGCCGCCGTCACCGACTGGGAGCGCCAGCGTGGGTTCGAACGCCTCTGAAAAGCCGGTCATCGGGCTGACCACCTACACGGAAAAGGCGAGCTGGGGCGTCTGGCACACCGGCGCCGCACTCCTCCCGCGTTCCTATGTGGACGCGACAAGCAACGCCGGTGGCATCCCGGTCCTGCTCCCAACCGGGGACACGCAAGCACTGTCCGCTGTGGACGCCCTGGTCCTCACCGGCGGGGCGGACGTCGAGCCCGCCCGCTACGGCCAGGAGCCCGGGGACAAGACCGTCACCCGTCCCGAACGCGACGACGCCGAGTTCGCCCTCGCACGCGCCGCCCTCGACCGAGGTCTGCCGGTGCTCGGCGTGTGCCGCGGCATGCAGGTCCTCAACGTCGCCCTCGGCGGCAGCCTGATCCAGCACCTGCCGGACCGCGTCGGCCACACCGGGCACCAGCCGTCGCCGGGCGTCTACGGCCCGACGCACGTCACCCTGGCCGAAGGCAGCCGGATCGCGGGCATCCTCGGCGCCGACGCGAAGTGCCAGTGCTACCACCACCAGGCCGTCGACCGGCTCGGTGACGGCCTGCGCGCCGTCGGCCACGCCGCGGACGGCACGATCGAAGCCGTCGAGCTGCCGGGCGCGGGGTTCGTGGTCGGCGTGCAGTGGCACCCGGAAGAAGACACGCAGGAGACCCGGTTGTTCGCGGCGTTGGTGGAGGCGGCGTGCAGGTGATCGACCCGGCCACCGAGGACGTCATCACCGACGTCCCGCTGGCCACGGAAGAGGAAGCCGACACCGCGATCGCGAAGGCGCGCAAGGCGTTCCCCGCGTGGCGGGACGCCGCCCCCGGCGACCGCGCCCGCCTGCTGCGCCGCTTCGCCGAAGCCGTCGACGGCGACCTGGAGAACCTCGCGCGCCTGGAGGTGCGCAATTCCGGCCACACCATCGGCAACGCCCGCTGGGAGGCCGGCAACGTCCGTGACGTGCTGCACTACTACGCCGCCGCGCCGGAACGCCTGCTCGGGCAGCAGATCCCCGTCGCGGGCGGGCTGGACGTCACCTTCCACGAGCCGCTGGGCGTGGTCGGCCTGATCGTGCCGTGGAACTCCCCGATGCCGATAGCGGGTTGGGGCCTCGCGCCCGCCCTCGCCGCCGGCAACACCGTCGTCCTCAAACCCGCCGAACTGACCCCGCTCACCGCGCTCCGCCTCGCCGAGCTGGCCCGCGACGCCGGGATCCCTGAGGGCGTCTTCCAGGTCGTGGCCGGCGCGGGCCCGGTCGTCGGGCAGCGGTTCGTCACCCACCCGGACGTGCGCAAGGTGGTCTTCACCGGGTCCACCGCGGTCGGCAAGCAGGTCATGGCAGGCTGCGCCGAGCAGGTCAAGCGCGTGACGCTGGAGCTGGGCGGCAAGAGCGCGAACATCGTCTTCGCCGACGCCGACCTGGAGAAGGCCGCCGCCACCGCGCCCTACGGCGTGTTCGACAACGCGGGCCAGGACTGCTGCGCCCGCTCCCGCATCCTCGTCCAGGACACCGTCTACGACCGGTTCCTGGAGCTGCTGGAGCCCGCCGTGCGGAACCTCGTCGTCGGCGACCCCGGCGACGAGAAGTCCGAGATGGGCCCGCTGATCTCGGCCGCGCACCGCGAAAAGGTCGCCTCCTACCTCGACGACGCCGAGGTCGCCATCCGCGGCAGCGCACCCGACGGCCCGGGCTTCTGGTTCCCGCCCACCGTCGTGACGAAGCCGGGCGAGCGCCTGCTGACTGAGGAGGTCTTCGGCCCGGTCGTCGCGGTGGTGCCGTTCCGTGACGAGGCGGACGCGGTGCGCATCGCCAACGACACCACGTTCGGGTTGTCCGGCTCGATCTGGACCCGCGACGTGGGCCGGGCTCTGCGCGTGTCTCGCGCCGTCGAGGCGGGCAACCTGTCGGTCAACTCGCACTCGTCGGTGCGGTACTGGACGCCCTTCGGCGGCTTCAAGCAGTCCGGTCTCGGCCGCGAGCTGGGCCCGGACGCACTGCACGCGTTCACCGACGTCAAGAACGTCTTCATCAGCACGGAGGAATAGATGCAGCGGTTCGACGGCCGGGTCGTCGTGATCACCGGCGGCGGCAGCGGGATCGGCCTGGCGACCGCCCGCCGCCTGGCGAGCGAGGGCGCGAAGGTGGTGGTCGCCGACATCGACGCCGACGCGGGCAAGAAGGCGGCCGCTGAGGTTGGCGGCGAGTTCGTCCCCACCGACGTGACCAGCGAGGAGCAGGTCGAGGCCCTCTTCCAGACCGCGGTCGACCGCTTCGGCTCCCTCGACGTCGCGTTCAACAACGCCGGCATCTCCCCGCCGGAGGACGACTCGATCCTCACCACCGGTATCGACGCCTGGCAGAAGGTCCAGCAGGTCAACCTGACCTCGGTGTACCTGTGCTGCAAGTACGCCATCCCGCACATGCGGCGGCAGGGCAAGGGCTCGATCGTCAACACCGCGTCGTTCGTGGCGGTGATGGGCGCCGCGACCTCGCAGATCTCCTACACCGCGTCCAAGGGTGGCGTGCTGGCGATGACCCGCGAGCTGGGCGTCCAGTTCGCCCGCGAGGGCATCCGGGTCAACGCGCTGTGCCCCGGCCCGGTGAACACGCCGCTGCTGCGCGAGCTGTTCGCCAAGGACCCGGAGCGGGCCGCGCGCCGCCTGGTGCACGTGCCGTTGGGCCGCTTCGCCGAGCCGGAGGAGATCGCCGCCGCCGTGGCCTTCCTGGCCAGCGACGATGCGTCGTTCATCACGGCGTCGCAGTTCCTGGTGGACGGCGGTATCTCGGGCGCGTACGTTACCCCGCTGTAGACTGAAGCCGGACAACTGAACAGCAGGCCGTCACGAGCCGGAGCGGGAGAGTCCCCAGGTCAGCCCTGGGGCGCCGAAGGAGCAACTTCCCCGCCAATCTCTCAGGTACCAGTTACCGCTCCGCGCCAGGCCACTCTGGAAAGCAGGCGCGCGCCGTCGCGTCTCACCCAAGGTGAAAGCCGCGAGCGCGGTGAAACTCTCAGGTGCCGATGACAGAGGGGGAGTTCCCGCACCCGTAGATGAGGAGCTCCCGATGTCCTTCGCCGATCGCCACATCGGACCTTCCGAGCACGAACAGGCCAAGATGCTCGCCGAGTGCGGGTTCGGGAGCCTGGACGCGCTGGTCGAGGCCGCCGTCCCGGCGTCGATCCGCACCGCGGGCGCGCTGGACCTGCCCCCGGCCTCCGAGCAGGAGGCGACCGCCGAGCTGCGGGCGCTGGCGGCGAAGAACCGCCCGATGACCCAGATGATCGGCCTCGGCTTCAGCGACACCGTCACCCCGCCGGTCATCCGCCGCAACGTGCTGGAGAACCCGGCCTGGTACACCGCGTACACGCCGTACCAGCCGGAGATCTCGCAGGGGCGGCTGGAGGCGCTGCTCAACTTCCAGACGGTGGTGTCGAACCTGGCCGGCCTGGACATCGCCAACGCCTCCCTGCTCGACGAGTCCACCGCGGTCGCCGAGGCCGTCCTGCTCATGCGCCGCGCGTCGAAGGCGAAGTCGTCGCGCGTCGTGCTGGACGCCGAGTGCCTGCCGCAGACCATCGCGGTGGTGCGGACGCGGGCCGAGGCGGTCGGCATCGAGGTCGACGTGCGGGACCTGGGCACCGGGCTGCCGGAGGACTTCTTCGGCGTCGTCGTGCAGTACCCGGGCGCGTCCGGCGTGCTGCGCGGCAAGGGCTTCTACGAGGCGATCGGCAAGGTCGCCAAGGACGCCGGCGCGCTCTACACCGTGGCCGCGGACCTGCTGGCGCTGACGCTGGTCACCGCGCCGGGCGAGTTCGGCGCCGACATCGCGGCGGGCACCACCCAGCGGTTCGGCGTGCCGCTGGGCTACGGCGGCCCGCACGCCGGATACCTCGCCGTGCGCAAGGGCCTGGAGCGGTCGCTGCCCGGCCGCCTGGTCGGCGTGTCGGTCGACGCGGACGGAACAAGCTCTCCCAGTACTGCACCGGCGCCGGCCGCGCGCCCACCACCACGATCGGCCTGGCCGACACCAACGCGACGATGCTGATATCTGAAG